>NZ_JBRRDW010000003.1:0-174951 GCF_056759895.1 Stenotrophomonas sp. STEN038 | reverse complement strand
GATGAAATTAGCGCTATGGAACCACCCGATCCCATCCCGAACTCGGAAGTGAAACGTAGCCGCGCCGATGGTAGTGCAGCCTAAGCTGTGCGAGAGTAGGTCATCGTCAGGGTTTTTACCTAGAACCCCGCTGCTCACGCAGCGGGGTTTGTCTTTTTATGTAAGCCGGGTGTTTTTGAGCCTGGGTTATGTTCCGCAAGGAAACGCATTGGAGTTGGCGCAACGCGCTGCTCAAACCGTCTTCCTGATGAAAACAGCGCTATGGAACCACCCGATCCCATCCCGAACTCGGAAGTGAAACGTAGCCGCGCCGATGGTAGTGCAGCCTAAGCTGTGCGAGAGTAGGTCATCGTCAGGATTTAAACTAAAACCCCGCTGCCAGAAGCAGCGGGGTTTTTCTTTGCCTGGCGCAAAGACAGGCTTTGGGCAGCGGTGGCAGGCTTTTGTGGGAGCGGCGTAAGCCGCGAAGCGCGTAGAAACAACGACGTGGAAAGGCTTGAGCGAAGCCAAGAGCCAAGAGCCAAAAGCCAAAAGCTCCCCTCATCCCAACCCTTCTCCCGCAGGCGGGAGAAGGGCTAAGGCAACAGCTGGAGCAATGGCCAAAGCCACAGCCACAGCCAGAGCCAGAGCCACAGCCACAGCCACAGCCAAAGCCAAAGCCACAGCCACAGCCACAGCCACAGCGTAGGGGCTCTGCTGGCATCGCCTAGTAAGCCGATGCCGAGCATGGCTCGGCACTACAGTCAGGGTTTCTGGCGTATCTGTACGGCAGTTGCCCAACGGGCAGCAATATTCGGTGCAGTGATGCACACCGCTTCATCAGTGACGGTGGTTACCGCACGCTCGAGCAACTGGATGTCCGCTTCATGCTGGCGCGCCACATGCGGGTCTTCAAAGAAGATCGCGCGTTGGCAACGGTGCTCAAGTACACGATCGGCGATCTGCGCATCGCCACCAAGCGGGCCGCTCTGGAAACGGTGGATCCATTCCTGGTCACGTGGCCAGCCGCGGCTCCAAGCCATCTCGTTCAAGCGCTGACCGGTGGTGCCGGTACCGATGCGTTGTTCGAACTGCGACAACACGTCGAAATGCTCGGCGGCGAAGGCAAGCATCTGCGGTTTGCGGGCGTCGTGGGCGATCAGGGCAAGCGTCTGCCCGCTGAAGTCGTGCAGATCATCGGCGCCTGGATCCGGAGCGAAGCCGGCGTGGATGCGCTCCATTTCAATCCAGTCGCGTGCGGTGGCTACCGTGGAGATGAAAGGCTTGCCGTGGATGACGCACTGGCGCTTGAGTGCGATGGCCTCAGGGAACACCGATGAAGGATCGACCGGGTCGATGAAGTAGATCGCGCCGTCGAGAGTACGCTCGGGTGTGCCCATGCCTACGACTTCGGCAACCAGCTTCATCAAACCGCCTTCGCGACCGTTTGGATAGCGCTGAAGTCCGGGGTA
Source organism: Stenotrophomonas sp. STEN038 (assembly GCF_056759895.1). Taxonomy (NCBI): domain Bacteria; kingdom Pseudomonadati; phylum Pseudomonadota; class Gammaproteobacteria; order Lysobacterales; family Lysobacteraceae; genus Stenotrophomonas; species Stenotrophomonas sp. STEN038. Next base: position 173,500 of record NZ_JBRRDW010000003.1, on the reverse strand, counting down.
ATCCTGTAGAGGATGGGTGCTGGCAATGGCGTCGTAGGTGCGGCCAACGGCGTGCAATTCGACGCCAAGTTCGCGGATGCCGCCCTCACTTGCACGGAGCCAACGGAACAACGCAGCGTCGCCGCTTTCGTGATGGAGACGGTTTGCGGCCAGACCGATGCGCATTGCGATTTCCCTGTGTGCGGAACGCTTGAGTGTAGGGCAGCTGGGTGTCGGCTGGTTGGTGGGGTTGGGGCCAAAGCAAAGGCAATAGCCGAAGCCAAAGCCAAAGCTGCCCTCATCCGCCCTTCGGGCACCTTCTCCCGCATGCGGGAGAAGGGAATGCTGTGCTATCGGGTGAACGGATAGTCCAAAGCCCACTGCCGAAGCCGCGAGCCCAGTGCTGTTCAGACAAACAATGCCGGAGTAATCCCCTCTCCCGTTTCAACGGGAGAGGGGTAGGGGTGAGGGCGCTTTTAGCTTCTAACGCCTCACCGCGTTTGCTGGGCTCTAGCGCTTCAACAACGCAACAATGCTTTCAGCAGCGTCGCGCCCTTCCGCGACCGCCGTCACCACCAGGTCCGCGCCGCGCACCGCATCGCCACCGGCAAACAGCTTTGCGTTGTGGGTCTGGAACGGCAGGCGCGCCGAACCACCCGCAATGATGCGACCATTGCTGCTGGCCTCCACGCCCTGCGACGAAAGCCATTCCGGCAACGTCGGCGAAAAGCCAAACGCGATGATCACCACATCGGCTTCGAGCAGCGACTCGCTGCCCTCGATGGCCACCGCATTACGACGACCATTGGCATCCGGCGCGCTGAGTTCGGTCTCGACCACGGTCACGCCGATCACTTCATCATCAGCACCCGCCTCAATCGCCAGTGGCTGACGGTTGAACAGGAAGCGCACGCCTTCTTCGCGGGCGTTGGCAACTTCGCGGGCCGAACCCGGCATGTTGGCTTCATCGCGACGGTACGCACAGGTCACCTTGGCTGCGCCCAGGCGGATTGCGCTGCGTACGCAGTCCATGCCGGTGTCACCACCGCCGAGCACCACAACGCGCTTGCCGTTGAGGTCGGGCAGGGCGATCTGGTCTTCCCAGCCGGCAATCGGCCGCCCCTTCGGGTCGTTGCCGCTGACGATGCGGCTGTTCTGCACCAGGAACGGCAGTGCCGGCAACACGTTCTTCAGGTCCTGGCCGATCAGGCCACCGTCGGTGTAACGGTAGGCACCGGTGCCCAGGAACACCGCGTCGTAGTCGCTCTGCAACTGTTCGATGCTGATGTCGCGGCCGATTTCGACGCCAAGGCGGAACTGCACGCCCATGCCTTCGAGAATCTCGCGGCGACGGTCTATCACGGTCTTGTCCAGCTTGAAGCTGGGGATGCCGAATTGCAGCAGGCCACCAATCTGTTCGTAGCGATCGAATACCACGGCCTGCACGCCGGCACGCGCCAGGCGATCGGCACAGGCCAAACCTGCGGGGCCTGCACCAACGACTGCCACGCGCTTGCCGGTGCTCTCAACGGCATGCAGATCAGGCTTCCAGCCCGTGGCCAACGCGGTATCGACGATGTACTTCTCGACCGCGCCGATGGTGACCGCGCCGAATTCCTCCAGCGTGCAGCTGCCTTCGCACAGGCGATCCTGCGGGCAGACACGGCCGCAGACTTCCGGCAATGGGTTGGTGGAATGGCAGAGCGTCGCCGCCTCGTGGATGCGGTCTTCCTGCACCAGCTGCAGCCACTGCGGGATGGCGTTGTGCACCGGGCATTTCCAGCTGCAGTACGGGTTGCCGCAATCCAGGCAGCGGCCGGCCTGGTACTGCGCATCGGCCTTTTCGAACTTGCCGTAGAGCTCGCCCCAATCGCCGGATGTGCGCAATTCCACCGGAATGCGCTGCGGCATGGTGCGGGGCAGATCGAGGAACTGGAAGGCTTGCTTGCGGCTCATGGGAACTCGTTACGTCAGGGAGGAGCCCTTCTCCCGCAGGCGGGAGAAGGTGCCCCGAAGGGGCGGATGAGGGGCTTTTGAAGCGGCCCTCATCCCGGCCCTCTCCCGCGGGCGGGAGAGGGGCTCAGGCCGTCAAGCGGCGCGGCGCAAAGATTCGGCCAGCGACTCGATGCTGGCGGCCTTGGGTTTGACCAGCCAGAACTTGCCGACGTAATCGCGGAACTCGTCGAGGATCTGCTGTGCCCAGATGCTGCCGGTCAACTCGCGGTGACGGCCGATCAAGGTGTGCAGGTGCTGGCGATGGTTCTCGAAGCCTTCGGTCGAGATGCGATGGATGTCGATCAACTCGTGGTTGTAGCGGTCGACGAAATCGCGATCGACGTCGAGCACATAGGCCAGACCACCAGTGAAGCCGGCACCGAAGTTCAGGCCAACCTTGCCGAGCACCGCGACCACACCGTCGGTCATGTACTCGCAGCAGTGGTCGCCGGCGCCTTCAATCACCGCCAGTGCGCCGGAGTTGCGCACGCCGAAGCGTTCGCCAGCGCGTCCTGCGGCAAACAGCTCGCCGCCGGTAGCGCCGTACAGACAGGTGTTGCCAATGATGGCGGTGTTGCGTGCCTCGAAGCGGGCGCCGCGCGGTGGACGTACCACCAGGCGGCCGCCGGCCATGCCCTTGCCGACGTAGTCGTTGGCTTCGCCTTCGACTTCCAGATTCAAACCGCCAACATTGAATGCGCCGAAGCTCTGCCCGGCAGTGCCGCGGAAGCGCAGGCTCAACGGCGCTTCGCTCATTCCGTGGTTGCCATGCGCGCGGGCGATGGTGCCGGACAGGCGCGTGCCCACCGAGCGGTCGGTGTTGTGGATCAGGAAGCGATGCTCACCACCTTGCTTGTTGGCGATGGCAGCGGCGAGCAGGTTGTCCATCTGCGTGGCCAGGCTGTCCGGCGACTGGTACAGGCGCTGCGCGGCGCAATGCGCACCGTCGTAATGCGCAGGCGCAAGCAGACGCGACAGATCGACCTTGACGCCTTCGCGCGGCGACACTTCCAGCTGCTGCAGCAGATCGGTGCGGCCGACGATCTCATCCAACGAACGCACGCCCAGATACGACAGCCACTCGCGCACTTCCTCGGCCAACAGGCGGAAGAAGTTCTCCACGCGTTCCGGCAGGCCGGTGAAGTAGCCGGCACGCAGGCGCTCGTCCTGGGTGGCGACGCCGGTGGCGCAGTTGTTGAGATGGCAGATGCGCAGGTACTTGCAGCCGAGCACGATCATCGGGCCGGTACCGAAGCCAAAGCTGTCGGCGCCGAGCAGTGCGGCCTTGACCACATCCAGGCCGGTCTTCAGGCCACCGTCGGTCTGCAGGATGGTGCGGCTGCGCAGGTCGTTGCCGACCAGCGCCTGATGCGATTCGGCCACGCCCAGTTCCCACGGCACGCCGGCATAGCGGATCGAACTGATCGGCGAGGCACCGGTGCCACCGTCGTGGCCGGATACGGTGATCAGGTCGGCGCCGGCTTTCACCACGCCCGCGGCAATGGTGCCGACGCCGGCATGCGATACCAGCTTTACCGACACCAGTGCATCCGGATTGACCTGCTTCAGGTCGTAGATCAGCTGCGCCAGATCTTCGATCGAATAGATGTCGTGATGCGGCGGCGGCGAGATCAGGCCGATGCCGGGCTTGGCGTAACGCAGGCGCGCAATCAGCTCGTTGACCTTGTGGCCGGGCAGCTGGCCGCCTTCGCCGGGCTTGGCGCCCTGCGCGACCTTGATCTGCAGCACTTCGGCATTGACCAGGTATTCGGCGGTGACGCCGAAGCGGCCGGAGGCGACCTGCTTGATCTTGGAACGCTTCTCGGTGCCGTAGCGCGCCGGATCTTCGCCGCCTTCGCCGGAGTTGGAGCGGCCGCCGAGGCGGTTCATCGCAATCGCCAGCGCCTCATGCGCTTCCGGCGACAGTGCGCCCAACGAGATCGCAGCGGTATCGAAACGATTGAACAGCGCTTCGGCCGGTTCCACCTCGTCCAGCGGCACCGGCGTTGCTGCAGGCTTGAGCTGCAGCAGATCGCGCAGCGCCGAGGTCGGGCGCGAATGCACCGCGTCCATGTACTTGCGCCAATCTTCGGCATCGCCGGTGCGTGATGCGCGCTGCAGCGTCATCACCACGTCCGGGTTGTACATATGGTATTCGCCGCCGTGCACGTACTTGAGCAGGCCGCCTACTTCCGGCTGCGCCAGATCGTTCCAGGCACGCACGGTGAGCTCGCGTGCTTCGGTATCCAGACGCGCCAGGCCAACGCCACCGATGCGGGCAGCGGTATCCGGGAAGCACAGTTCAACCACGTCTGGATCCAGTCCGACAATCTCGAACAGCTGCGCGCCGCGATAACTGGCAATGGTGCAGATGCCCATCTTGGAGATGATCTTGCTCAGGCCCTTGTAGATGCCCTTGCGGTAGCTGCGGCCGATCTGCGAGACCTCACCGCCCTTCTTCAATTGCAGGATGCCGCGCCGGCCAAGATCGAACAACGTTTGGTAGGCGAGGTACGGATACACCGCGGTGGCACCAAAGCCCAGCAGGCAGGCCATGTGGTGCGCGTCGCGGGCGGTGCCGGTTTCCAGGATCAGGTTGACGTCGCAGCGCAGCCCGACCTTGGAAAGATGGTGATGCACGGCGCTGGTCGCCAGCAGTGCATGCACCATCGGCCGGTCAGCGACCGGGTAGCGGTCGGACAGCAGCAGCATCACCACGCCATCGCGTGCGGCCTGCTCGCACTCGGCGCAGATGCGCTCGATGCCGGCCTTCAGGCCTTCTTCGACGCTATAGGACAGGTCGATCAAACGATTGCGCTCGACGTACTGATCCATCTTCAGCAACTGGCGCAGCTTGCGCTGGCTCAGCACCGGCGAGTTGAGGATGACGTGGTTCACCGTCTCTGCGCCGGCGTGGAAGATGTTGGTCTCCTTGCCAAGCTGGGTGGTCAGCGACATCGCGCATTCTTCGCGCAGCGGATCGATCGGCGGGTTGGTGACCTGCGCGAAGGCCTGGCGGAAGTAGTCGTACAGCGGCCGGGTGTGGCGGCTGAGCACGGCGATGGGCGTGTCATCGCCCATCGATCCGGTGGCTTCCTGCCCCGTTTCGGCCAGTGGCCGCAGCACCTGCTCCAGTTCCTCGGTCGTGAGCTGGAACAGCTTGTGGTAACTGCACAGCGTCGCTTCGTCGAACGGTTCCTCGGCCAGCGAGGGATCGATCAGCTCGGTCTGCAGGTAGGTCACGCCCTGATGCAGCCACTGCTTGTAGGGCGCACGTGCACGGTTGATGCGGTCGATGGCTTCCGAGTCGAGCAGGTCGCCACGCTTGAGATCGATGGCCATCATCTGGCCCGGGCCGAGCTTGCCCTTGCGCACGACGCGCTCGGTCGGCACTTCCCACACGCCGGCTTCGGAGGCGACCAGGAAGTGGCGATCGGAAGTCAGCATCCAGCGCGCCGGGCGCAGGCCGTTGCGGTCCAGCGTGCAGGCGGCATAGCGGCCGTCGCAGGCGACGATGCCGGCCGGGCCATCCCACGGCTCGCTGTTCAAACCGTAGAACTCGTAGAACGCGGCGAGATCAGCGTCCTTGAATTCCAGCGACTGGGTTGCCGGTGGCACCAGGATGCGCAGCGCCTGGATCAGCTCCATGCCGCCGGCCACCATCAGCTCCAGCATGTTGTCCATGCTCTGCGAATCGGAGCCGTGCATCGAGATCACCGGATCGAGCTCGGCGATGTCGAACTTCGGCGTCTTCCACACCTTGCTGCGCGCCTGCGCCCAGTGGCGGTTGCCTTCGATGGTGTTGATCTCGCCGTTGTGGGCGAGCATGCGGAACGGGTGTGCCAACGGCCAGCGCGGCATCGTGTTGGTGGAGAAGCGCTGGTGGAATACCACCACGCTGGATGCGAGTTCGTGGCGCTGCAGGTCGGGGAAGAAGGTGCTCAGCTTGTCCGGCAGCACCATGCCCTTGTAGCTGATGGCTTCGGCGCTGAGCGTGGTGACGTAGTAGTCAGCGACATCGCGCAGGGTCTGTTCGCTGCGGCGGCGGGCCATGAACAGCGCCAGTGCGAATTGTTCGGCGCTCTGCTCGATGTCGGCATCGACGAACACCTGTTCGATCTTCGGCAGCGTGTCGCGCGCCAACTGGCCACAAACGCTGTCATCGGTAGGGACTTCACGCCAACCGCGCGGATGGCAGCCGGCGGCACGCAGCTGTGCATCCAGTTCCTCACGACATCGCTGCGCGGCAACGGCATCGTGCGGCAGGAACACCACACCCGCTGCAAAATTCGGGCCGAGCGCGATGCCGGCTTCTTCAGCCAACTGGCGCAGGAACACGGTGGGTTTGCGTAGCAGCAGGCCGCAGCCGTCGCCGGTGAGCCCATCGGCGGCAACACCACCGCGGTGGGTCATGCGCGACAGGGCGGCGATGGCGGTATCCACCAACAGGCGCGATGGCTGGTCGTCGAGCTGGGCGACCATGCCGAAACCACAGGCGTCGCGTTCGTCTTGCGGGTCGTAAAGCCCTTGCGGGGTGCGGACTGCCATCTGTGCCTCGGCTGCGATTCAGGTGAGCGGCGACACTCCTGCCCGCTCGCAGAGCACGTCATGCTTATCAGATGGTTCGCGCCGTGCTGCCGCACGTGCTGTTGGGATAAGACCCGGCGCACGCCCCGATGGCGTCTTACGCCTGACCCAAGCGCCCTCGCGCCCATCCAATGCACATGATGTGCTCAACCTGGAGCGCACCTTGAGGTCACCGGATGGCTCGACTAAATCACAGTTGTTGCAACGCCGCAATACATCGTTGCGAGCGCAACCAAAGCCTTGCCCAGCAAGGCTTTGGCGCTGCCAATTCAGCCGCAGCGCACGCCGCTGATCGTGCCCTTTTCATCAAGTTCGATGTTCAGGCGCTCGCCTATGAACTCCATCGTGACCGGCTGGTTGGGCTTGAGCACGCGCACATCGCTGGCACCGGCATCTTCCTTGGCCTGGGCCTGCATTGCGTCGGTATAGGCCTGGCCGACCAGGCCCTGTACCTGGCTGGCATCACAAGCGCCCGGCGGCGGCGTGGCTTCAGCGGGTGCGGCAGCGGCTTCGGCGGCCTGCTGGGACTGGTTCAGTGCCTCATCCTGTTCTTCCGGGGCCGGCTTGGTGCAGGCGCTCAGGGCCAACATCAGGGTGGCGGTGGCAATCAGGGCGGCGGGGCGGCGCAGGGCGCACGGCGTCGACGGGAACTGCATCGGAACTCCAGGGTGTTGAGAGACATCCCAAGCATATAGCCAAGTGACGGCCATGTTGACGCTGCGTCGCAAAGCACTGCGCGATACTCCGCCACCGTTTATTTGCTGGAGCAGCGGTGGCCGCGACATCGTCAGTGCCTGCATTGCGTCATAGCCATGATGGAGAACCTGGGATTGTCCGTCAGCGCGCCGGGCGCGGCTTCCGCTATGTGGATGCGCGTGGCAAGCCGGTGCGGGCGCCGGCCACGCTGGAGCGCATCCGGCGTCTGGCCATTCCGCCCGCCTATACCCAGGTATGGATCTGTGCGCAGGCCAACGGTCATCTGCAGGCCTGCGGCCGCGACGCGCGCGGGCGCAAGCAATACCGTTACCACCCGGACTGGGTACGCACGCGCAGTGACAATAAGTTCGATCGCATCGTTGCATTCGGCAAGGCATTGCCAAGACTGCGTCGGTGCGTGCGCAGCGACCTGGCCTTGCCCGGACTGCCGCGCGAGAAGGTGCTGGCAATCGTGGTCTCGGTGATGGGCCGCACGCTGGCCCGCATCGGCAACGATGCCTATGCACGCGCCAACCATTCCTACGGGCTCACCACGCTGCGCAACCGCCATCTGGAACGCGCTGGCGAAGGCAAGGCGCGGCTGCGCTTCCGCGGCAAGTCCGGGCAGGCGCAGGCCTTGGTCATCGACGACCGCCAGCTATCAGCGCTGGTGCGACGCTGCCAGCAACTGCCGGGGCAGCTGTTGTTCCAGTACCGCGACGATGACGGCAAGGTGCGGCCGGTCGGCTCAAGCGATGTCAACGAGTACCTGCGCAACGCCACCGGCGCTGACTTCAGCGCCAAGGACTTCCGCACCTGGGGCGGCACGCTGGTGGCGTTGCGTGAGCTGGCCCAGCTCACGGTGCCCGAAACCGGCGGCGAGCGCGCGCTGAGCGCCTTGCAGAACCAGGTGATTGCTGCGGTGGCGACAATGCTGGGCAACACCCCGGCGGTGTGTCGCAAGGCCTATATCGATCCCTGCGTGTTCGACGGCTGGCGTGATGGCCGGCTCAGCACGATGCAGTCCCTGCGCGGCCCCCGCCAATGGGAGGCCGCCGCACTGCGTTTCCTGCGCGCCGCACATCGGGCGGGTTGACGGCGGACTCAGCCGCAGCGCATGGCGGTGATGTTGTTGGTGCGGCCGATTTCGATGGTCAGGCGATCACCGCCCGTCGAGGCCTGGGTCTGGATGGAAGCCGCGCTGTCGGGTTGATCGTTGCCGCGCACCACTTGCACCTGCAGGCTGTCACTGTCCACGCGGGCGCGCTCGACGGTATCCGGTCCGGCGGCAAGGCCGACCGCGCCGCGCATCATGTCGGTATGACATTGGCCGGAGATGACGCCATCGATGGGTTGCACCTGGCTGACCTGGGCAGTGCTGCAGGCAGTGGCGGTGATGGCGCTGAAACAGGCGATGACCAGCATCCGATACATGGCGGACTCCGAGCGGTGGTATGCATGCAGGGTGCTGTTGTTTGTGTAAGAGGAGCATGAAGAGCGCCGCATGCGCCCTCCCTTGCACGAGGTGCAGCGGATCTGCTCCCTCCCTTGCGCAAGGCGCAGGGGACGGTTGGGGAGGGGTGCTGTTCGCTGGAGCAACAAACAACCAGCGCAAGCAACGGCCAAAGCCACCCCCTCCCAACCTCCCCCTTGGTTGCGCCAAAGGGGAGGGGCCAAAGCTGCTCATTCCTCGCTGATAATCCACCCAGCAATCAACGCAGGAAGATCCGATGTCGCAGCAGGAAAGCTGTCGTGTTCTGGTGTTGGGCGGTTACGGCCATTTCGGCGCGCGTATCGTGCGTGCACTTGCCATCACGCCGGGCATCACCGTCATCGCTGCCGGTCGCAACCCTTCGCAGGCGGCAGCCAATCTGCCGGGCGTGGATCTGGCGACGATCGAACTGTGCCGGCTGGATACCGCTGCGCCGGACTTCGAGACTCAACTCGCCAACACGCGAGCCGCAGTGGTCATCCACACCGCCGGTCCCTTCCAGGGCCAGGGTTACGACGTGGCACAGGCTTGCCTGCGCGCTGGCATGCACTACATCGATCTGGCCGATGGTCGCGACTTTGTCGCCGACTTCCCGCAGCAACTGCAGGCCCTGGCCGAGCAGACCAAGCGCAGTGCGATCAGTGGTGCCAGCACCTTGCCTGCGCTGTCCAGCGCGGTTGTGGATGCGCTCGCTCCACAGTTCGATCAGTTGCACAGCATCGACATGGTGATCGCACCGGCACAGGCAACGCCACTGGGCATGGCCACGGTGCGCGCGGTGCTGTCGTATTGCGGCAAGCCGTTCGAGTGCTGGGTGGATGGGCGTTGGCAGACGGTGATCGGTTGGGCCGAGCCACAACCGGTGCGCTTCGCCCGCATCGGTCCGCGCCTGGCTTCGCCCTGTGATGTGCCGGACCACTCGCTGCTGGTGCAACGCTATCCGGGCGTGGCGACCGTGCGTTTCCGCGCAGCGCTGGAGTTGAAGTTCCTGTCGCGTTGCCTGGCGACGCTGGCCTGGCTGCGTCGGCATGGCCTGCCATTGCCGATGGAAGCGCTGGCCGGCGTATTTGCCCGCGCCGGTCGCTGGTTCGATCGCTTCGGCACTGATCTGGGCGGCATGCGCATCACCCTGCGTGGCCAACGTGGAGGCCTGCAGCGCACCGTGCATTGGGATCTGACCGCGCCAATGCTGCACGGCCCGGAGATCCCCACCCTCGCGGCCGTGCTGCTGGCGCGCCGCTTTGCCCGTGGCGAGGGATTGCCAGTCGGCGCCCATGCTTGTCTCGGCCTGCTCAGCCTGGCCGAGTTCGAAAGCGAGTTCGCACGCTGGCAGATCGATAGCGCGGTCAGCTGAATCGTTCAGTCCGGCAGCGGTCAGGGTGCCATCCGGACTATTGACTACAAATGTAGGCAGATCTACCGTGACGACAAATGTAGTCACGGAGACGGCCATGCGCCGCAAGACCATCGGGGACCAGGAACTGGCCCTGCTGCAGTACATCGGAGAGAACGAACCCACCAGCGTCGGCGAGGTAGCCGCGCGCTTTGGTGAGGCCCGCGGGCTGGCCCGTTCCACCGTGCTGACGATGATGGAGCGCCTGCGTACCAAGGGCTATCTGCAGCGCGAGCAGGAGGAGGGCGTGTACCGCTACAGCTCCACTGCCGAACAGCAGGAAGTGGTCAACGGTGCTGTCGGCAGCTTCGTCGAAAAGACCCTGCAGGGTTCGATCTCGCCGTTCGTGGCGTGGATGTCGGAGAAGGCCGAGGTCAGCGACAACGAACTCGCCGAACTGGAAGCGCTGGTCAGCAAGCTGCAGTCGCAGCGCCGGGAGGATTGAGCCATGTCGATGACGCTTGAGTTGTTGGGCAGCCGCCTGTTGGCGACCAGCGTGCAGACCGCGCTGTTGGCAGGTCTTGTGTGGCTGTTGTGCCGCTACGTGCGACGTCTGCCGGCCAGCACCCAGTGCGCGCTGTGGTGGCTGGTGGCGGTGCAGGCTGTGGTTGGCCTGTTCTGGGCGTCACCGTTGGAGTTGCCATTGCTACCCGCCGTCGATGCTGCACCGATGGTGGCGCAGGCTGTAGTAACCGCTGCACCGGTGACTACCGCGCCGCTCATCGTGATGCAGCCCTTGCCGGCGGACAGCAGTTGGTCATGGAGCCTGGTGTTGATGGCGATGTGGGCCGCCGGCGTGCTGGTGATGGCCTTGCGCACCGTGCTGGCGTATCGCGCCAGTCGTGCCCTGTTGCGTGCCGCGCAGCCCTGCCGCGATCACAAGCTCAACGCCGCGCTTGCACTGGCGGCCGATGCGCATGGCCTGCGCCGCGCACCGCGCTTGATGCTCAGCACTGCGATCGACTCGCCGCAGCTGATTGGCCCATGGCGTCCGGTGTTGCTGCTGCCGGCGCGTGGCCTGCAGCGCATGGGCGACGACCAGTTGGACATGGCGCTGACGCACGAACTCGTGCATCTGCAACGCCATGACCTGTGGCTGGGATTGGTGCCTGCACTTGCCCAGCACCTGTTCTTCTTCCACCCGGTGGTGCACCTGGCCGCCCGCGAATACGGCATTGCCCGCGAAGCCGCGGTGGATGCCGCGGTGGTCGCCGGTGACCGGCACTGCCGCCAACACTACGGACGCCTGCTGTTGCAGTTGGGCGTTGCTCCCCGGCCGGGCGCTGGTTTGGCCAGCGCGTCGCCGACCTTCCTCAGCCTCAAGCGGAGATTGCTCATGTTGCAGGACACTTCATCTTTCCCGCGCGTCGGTGCGGCCCTGATCATTGCTGCTGTCGCCGTGATCGGCGTGGCACCGCTGCGTCTGGTGGCGATGCCGGCACCGCCTGTGCCGCCCGCACCGCCGGCCCCTCTGGCCGCGCCCGCCGCACCGGTGGCGCCAACCGCACCGGTTGCACGTTCGGTGACACGCACGGTGGTCGCCGGTGCCGCTGTACCAGCCGCGCCGCCAGCACCACCGGCACCACCGGCGTTGGTGGTGCCACCCGCACCGCCGGCGGCTCCGCCAGCACCTGCCGAACCGCTGCGCACGCAGGGCGTGATTCACCTTTCAAACAGATACAACGACGATGGCTATGTGCTGATCAAGGGCAACCACAACGTCATGAATGGCACCGTTGCGGATCTGCGCGAAGCCAAGCGCTTGGACGATGGCAAGGGTGTATTGCTGGTGCGCCGTGATGGCAAACGCTATCTGGTGCGTGATGCGGCAACCTTGTCGCGCTTTGAGCGGTTGTATGCCGAAAGCGTGCGTCTGGGCGATGCGCAGGGCCGTCTGGGTGACCGGCAGGGAGCGTTGGGCGACCGCCAGGGGCAGATCGGTGAGCGCATGGGCGAGATTGGCGCACGGATTGGTGAGCTGGCGAGTGAGCAGGCGGAGCTGGCACTGAGTTCGGGTGAACGCAGCGATGCACAGCGCCGTGCATACGAAGCAGCGCGTCGCAAGCTGGAACAGGCCCGCGAGGAGATGGACAACCCGGCGATGCGTGCGGAGATGGAAAGCCTGGCTGCACAGCAGGCGGCATTGGGCAAGCAGCAGGCCGAGCTGGGCAGGCAGCAGGCAGCGGCCAGCGCCAAGGCCAATCGTGATGCCGAGCAGATGATCCGCGAAGCGATCAGCAACGGAACTGCGCAACCGCTTGGCGGTTGACGTTCTGGGAGGGTTTGCTGGGGTTTGGCTTTAGAGCTACAGCAAAAGCACCCCTCCCCAGCCCTCCCCTTCGCCTACGGCGAAAGGGAGGGGGCCAAGCTCTGCTCCCTCCCTTTGGCGCAGCCAAGGGGAGGGTTGGGGAGGGGTAAGCGCTTCAAGCAACGTCTGACGAGCAATTGAAACTCAGCCCTCAGCCTCCAGCGCCAATTCCGCCCGCTCATCCGCTTCCGCCTGTACCAGGCGCAGGAACAGCAGCGCCAACGTCACCACGTCCTGGTGATTGTGTTCACCAACACGACGCAGATTGCGCGCGCTGCCGCCACGCAGATAACTCAACCACGCCGCAGGCGCTTCCGAACCCGGCAAGTCATCCTCGCGCGCGATCAGCAGCAACTGCCGTTCGATGGTCGCCAAGCGACAGTTTTCCCAAGTGCCGCGATAGCGACGGCGAGTAGGGAACAGCAGATCAACATGATCCAGCGCGGAAATCGGATCACCACGCCGCGCCAAACGGTAACGCGTCTTCAACAGCGGTGCGTCGTAGCAGCGGCCGTTGTAGCTGGAAAGCACGGTGCTTGGTGACAACCAGCTCGCGAACAATTCCAGCATCGTGCTCTCCGCGCCCATCGTCGACATCAACAACTGGCGCACGCGCAGGCCTTCGCCGCGCGCTGCATCGTGATGCCAGTCGGCGGCGCCGATCATGAAGGCGCGGGTGCCGGTGCCACCGGCAAGGCCGGTGGTTTCGGTATCAAAGAACAACAGGTCCTGTGGCGCGACTGATTCTTCGGGACGCTTGCTGAAAGCCAGTGACAAAGGAGTGCTGGGAATCGCTTGCGGGATGAAGGCTTCGATCAGGTGCAGGCCGGGCGCGATTTCGGTGCCGGGCAGATCGCGATCAACCGGACCGCGTTCGACTGGCTGTGTCGGTGCGATGGCGCGGTTGCGTGTTGCCAACAAGCGTCGCAATGCAGCGCCGTCCTGCGGAACGGCGGGTTTGTGCTGGATCTGATCGACCCAGCCGAATACCGACGATTCCTGCTTCGGCTGTTGTTGTAGGAGCGGCGTAAGCCGCGAAGCCGATACAGCTTCCGCAGCCGACGAAGAACCCGATGTATCTGGAGCAACAGGCACTGCTGCAGCGTCCACCATTGGTGGCTTCGCGGCTGACGCCGCTCCTACAACAGCTGCGGGCCCCGCAGGCGGTGCCGTCGCCAGCCCCGCCTGTTTACGCAGGGCTTTCAGTTTGTCCAGGCTGATGCTCATGGCAGCAGGTCGAGTGCCTCGTCCATGACGATCGTTGGCACTTGATCGCAACGCTCGGCCGAGAGCAGCGACAACACGGTCAGCGCCAATGAGCGTGGCGTCGGGCCTTTTTCTTCTTCCTGTGCAGCCAATACCGGGCCAACGCAAGCCGGGCAACCGGCATTGCAGTCGCAACGCTCCACCAGCTCCAACGCGCGCTGCACCAGTTCGCCCTGGCGTTGCCACAGCGGTTCGCTCAGGCCCACACCACCGGGGAAGTTGTCGTACAGGTACACCGTTGGCACGAAACTTTGCATCAGTTCCACCGTGGCTTCACCAGCTTCATTGCCACGTAGCTGACCACGGCCAGTCTGATCGGCCACCGCAAACCAAGCGCCGTCGCCATTGCCAACCGCCTTCTGCAGATCACGCGCATCGGCCATTACCGCGACGGTGGCGACGATGTGCAGCGCATAGGCGGCGCCGAGGAAACCATCCAGCGCATCCTGCTTCTGCGCGAAGCTGCGCAGCAGCGTGGCCTGCGGCAGCTGCCACCACACCGAGGTGGTGTGCAGCTCCTGATCGGGCAGGTTGACCGGGCCGTAGCCGATGTTCTCGTGCGTGTAGTAGCGGATCTTCTTGTAGCCGGCGACGCGTCGTACCACATGTACTTCGCCGTGATGCGAATCACCGCGGCCGGCACCATCGCCGTCAAAGCGGTCCAGCACCTTGAGTTTGGTGTAGTCGATGCTGTCGGTGTAGTAATCCACATGCGTGCGGGTGACGTACGCCTTGCGTCCATCCCAGTCCAGCCGCTCCACCTGGTACGGCGTGCTCTGCACCATGTGGATGGCGCCTTCGTACAGGGTCAACGCGGCAGCGGAATAATCCACCTCGGCGATGATCTGCTGCTTGCCGTCGCTGCGGTCAACCACCACGAAGTTGCCGTCGGCAACGGCGCGCAGGCTCACCGCATTGGCGGGATAGCTGTCGGCGATCCACTCCCAGCGGTCGCCTTCCTGGTGCACCACTTCGGTCTCGGCCAGCGCCTGCAGGAACACCAGCGGATCGATCGGCCCGAACGGTTCACCGGCCAGGAAGGGCAGCTCGAAGGCGGCGCAGCGGATGTGGTCGAACAGGATCAGCGGCTGGTCGGGCGAAATGCGTGCGTGCTCCGGCGTCGCGTTGGCAAAGAAATCCGGATGCCGCACCACGTACTGATCCAGCGGCTGGCTGCTGGCGACCATCACGCCCAGCGCTGCCTGTTGGCGACGACCGGCGCGGCCGAAGCGCTGCCACGTCGCCGCAACGCTGCCGGGGTAGCCGTTGAGGATGACCACGTCGAGCGCGCCGATATCCACGCCCAGCTCCAGCGCCGAGGTGCTGACGATTCCGTCGATGTTGCCGGCACGCATGGCCCGCTCCACCTCGCGGCGCTCGGTCGGCAGGTAGCCGCCGCGATAGGCGCGGATGCGTGCCGGCTTGCGCGGGTCGTTGTCGAAGATGTCCTTCAGGTACTTGGTCAGCACCTCCACCATCAAACGCGTCTGTGCGAACACCAGCGTCTTCAAGCCACTCTTGATCGCGATGCGGGCGATGCGGTTGGCCTGCGAGCGCGCCGAGGCGCGCAGGCCAAGATCCGGGTTGATCACCGGCGGGTTCCACAGCAGCACGTGCCTGGGCCCGGTCGGTGCGCCGGATTCGGTGATCGCATGCACCTTCTCTTCCACCAGTGCCTCGGCATGCGCATGCGGGTTGCCGATGGTGGCCGAGCACAGGATGAACTGCGGTTGCACGCCATAGAACGCGCAGATGCGCTTGAGCCGGCGGATCACATTGGTGACATGGCTGCCGAACACACCGCGATAGGTGTGGATCTCGTCGATCACCACATAGCGCAGGTTCTCGAAGAACTGCGCCCACTTGGTGTGATGCGGCAGGATCGCCTGATGCAGCATGTCCGGGTTGCTGACCACGATGTCGCCATGCAGGCGGATCGCCTGCCGTGCATCGCCGGGCGTGTCACCGTCGAAGGTGAACGCCTTGACGCCCAGATCACCGGCCCGGTTGAGCTCCAGCAGCTCGGCCACCTGATCCTGCGCCAGCGCCTTGGTCGGGAACAGGTACAGCGCCTTGGCATTGCCCTGCATCGCCGCGCTTACCACCGGCAGCGTGTAGCACAGCGACTTGCCGGAGGCGGTGGGGGTGACGATGGCGACATGCTCGCCGCGCTGGGTGGCGTCCCAAGCCTCGCCCTGATGCGAGTACAGCTGCTCTATGCCGCGCGCCTTCAATGCGGCTTTCAGCGCATCAGGCACGTCATCGGGAATCGGCGCATAGCTGCCTTCGCGGCCGGGGATGGTGAAGCTGCCGGTGACCCGGTCCTTGTAGCGCCGGGCCAGACGCTGGCCGAGCAGCGAACCGTCACGCGATGGCAGGCCATCGGTGGTTGCCAGCGCCCGTTCGCTGGCTTCGGTGCGGGGAGCGAGGGAGAACGCCATGCACGCAACTGCCGATCAAAGAGTGTCATGGAAGCATATCGGTGTCTCACGCCGTGAGACCCATTGGGATTACGACATGCTGAACGGACCGCGGTGTTCCAACAAAATGTGAAGGACTGCCTGCGTATGCTGCAGGCGACGCGCAACAGGCAGGGTGGGTGGCTGTGGCATTACCGGCAAAATGGAGCACATTGTTGGCCGGCATGATGCTGGCGGGAGTGGCACAGACACAGCAAGCAGTGCCGGCAAGCACGGCTGCCGCGCCTCCCGGGGCCGTGGTAGTCGAACCGGAACGTGCCGACAACGCGCAAGCCGATCCGAGCGATGTCGTGGAGGTGCCGGTGCAAGGCAACGTCACCACCCTGGGCGAAGTGCGTGCCATCAAGCCCGAAGACGACGAGCCGCTGGACCTGTATCGCTTCAAGAACCCGGTCCAGGCCGCGCCCAACCGCTTCAGCAAGAACTGGAGCGAACCGCCCACGCCCGAACAGGTTGGCATGAGTGGCGGTTACCTGATGATGGGCATCGGCTACGGCCTGATGAAGGCTGGGCAAGGTCTGAACAAGCTGACCGGCGGCCCCGACCAGATCCAGTCCGCCATCGCCCGGCCACCGCCGGAACTGACCGAGGACGAGCAGAAGCGGGCGGCTGAGTACTGTGCGGTCAACGGTTGCACCGCGCCCGCGCGCTGAGTGTGGGCTGTTCCCCGCGTGGCGGTTGGCCGGGCTGCAGCGACGTCAAGCCGCGCGATATCGGCCGGTTCCGATTAAAGTAGCGCCCATGGATAACCAACAGATTCCCGGCGGCCTGCTCATTGCCATCGAAGGCATTGATGGCGCCGGCAAGACCACGCTTGCTCATACACTGGCCCAGCACCTGCGCGCTGCAGGGGCACAGGTGGTACTGGGCAAGGAACCGACCAATGGCCCGTGGGGCACGCGCCTGCGCGCTACCGCCGCCACCGGCCGGCTGAGCCCGGAGCAGGAGGTGGAATACCTGCTGCACGACCGCCGCCAGCACGTGGAAGAGGTCATCGTCCCGGCCCTGGCCCGTGGCGAAGTCGTCATTCTCGACCGCTACTTCCCGTCGATGGTCGCCTACCAGGGCGCCGCCGGCCTGCCGCTGGACGAGATGCTGCAGGCCAACGATTTCGCGCCACGCCCGAACCTGCTGCTGTTGCTGGACCTGCAGCCGGAGCAGGGGCTGGAGCGCATCCGCGCCCGTGGCGACAAGCCCAACCACTTCGAGACCGCGCAGAACCTTGAGCGTTGCCGGCTGATCTTCCAGCAGCTGGAGCTGCCCAACAAGCAGGTCATCGACGCCAGCCGCAACGAAGCCGAAGTGCTGGCTGATGCGCATGCGGCGATTGCCGCGGCCTTGGCCCTGCGCGTGGGTGAACAGGGCGCGCAGTTGCTGCAGAACGTGCAGGGTTTGGAGCTGTAGAAGGCTGTTGCAGCTGGCGGTGCCCGCATCCCACCTTGTGGGAGCGGCGTCAGCCGCGAAGCCGAGGTTGTTGAAGCGCAGGCAGCGTGTGCCATCTGATGATGTACGTGCATCGCGGCTGACGCCGCTCCCACAAACAACGAGAGCCTCCGCGTGTCGCGCTTGGCATCCAATAAGCACATGACTTCTTCGTCTCAACGCCCACGCGCCAAGCCCAATTCTGCACCGGCAGCGCTGCTGCATCCCCGCAACCGCCATCAAGGCCGTTATGACCTGGTGCGTCTGGTTGCGGCGAATCCCGCTTTGCGCGCGCACCTGATCCGCACCCCGGCTGGCACCGACAGCATCGATTTCAGCAACCCGGCTGCCGTGCGCGAACTCAACCGCGCGCTGCTCGCCAGCGACTACGGTATCCCGCATTGGGATATCCCGGATGGCTACCTGTGCCCGCCGGTGCCGGGCCGGGTGGATTACCTGCACGGTCTGGCCGATCTGCTGGCTGCAGACAACAACGGCGTGATCCCACGCGGCCCCACGGTGCGCGCGCTGGACATTGGTATCGGAGCCAACTGCATCTATCCCTTGTTGGGCCAGGCCGAATACGGCTGGCGTTTCCTTGGCAGCGATATCGATGCGGATGCGCTGCAGGCCGCCAATGCCAATGTGCAGGCCAATGGTCTCGGTCATCTCATCGAACTGCGCCAACAGCATGCACGCGGCAATCTGTTTGCCGGCCTGCTGCAGGCCGATGAGCGTTTCCATCTGACCCTGTGCAACCCGCCATTCCATGCCTCGGCCAAGGAGGCGGCACAGGGTAGCCAGCGCAAGCTGCGCAATCTCGGTGGCGCGCAAGCACGCAGCAGCAAGGCACCAGCGCTCAACTTCGGCGGCCAGGCCAACGAGCTGTGGTGCACCGGTGGTGAGGCCTCATTCCTGCGGCGGATGATCCGTGAGAGCTCGGATATCCAGAATCAGGTGCTGTGGTTCAGCTCGCTGGTGGCCAAGAGCGAGCATCTGGCCGATATCCACAAGCAGCTGGCAAAAGTTGGCGTGGCCGAGGTGCGCGAGGTGGCGATGGCACAGGGCAACAAACAGAGCCGCTTTGTTGCCTGGAGCTTCCATCCCGCCGCTGCACGCAAGGGATGGATGCAGGCAACGCAGGCCTAGGCCGGGTTCAAGCCGACACGCCGGCCAGCACCGCGTACATCACCACGAAGGTGACCAGGAAGAAATAGATGAAACCGATGAAGCTGTAGCGCAGCAGGGTCAGGATCGGGTTGCCGCCATACACGCGCTGCTGCATCCAGAACAGATATACCGGCACAGCAAGCCACAACAGCACATACAGCCAGGCACAAATCGAGCTGACCACCGCATTGCCGATTGCACCGCTGATACCGGCGATGAGGAAGGTGGTCAACAGCACCAGCATCAGCCAGCAGTGGCTGTATAGCGCCACCACAAGGTGTTCGAGGTAACCCATCGGCCGTCGCATGGTGTAAGCCACGCGCAACACCAGCGCGAAGATCGGCATCAGGAAGAACAGCGCACCGGGCAGTGAAGTCAGGATGGCCTGCACATACAGATCGGTCTTGCTACCCATGCGTTCGACGTTGGCTTGGCCATTGGCCAGGCGCCGATTGAGCCAGTTGCTGACGAACTTCGGCCAGCCAGCGAGCACGACGGGATTGGTTTCAGGGTCCCAGGGTTTGCCGTTGATCGGGACATTGATGAAGACGGCTTTTTTCTCCGCACTGACACGCTCGGCAGCCTCGTCAGCACGCGCCAGCGCCGAGTCGGTAGCGCTGCGTGCGGATGGCTGCGCGTTTGCTTCGAGTTCCGCGCTGCGCTGCGCCGCTGAGGTGTTGATCGCTGCCATGGCAATGGCAAGTGCTGGCGCCGCCGCAGGATTTGTCTTCTGCTGTTGCTCGATCTGCGCCACCTGGGCGGCGCGCACCGCTTCCACCTCGGCTACGGTCTCCGCCTTGGCGAAGGCCGGATCGGCGTTGCTGCCGGTGCCGAAGTCGTCGCTGTGCAGGGTCAGTTTGCCGACGAAGAAGGTGAACAGGGTGAGGATCACGAACAGCCGCAGCGGCTGCACATAGCCGACGCGCTGACCCTTTAGGAAGTTGACGGCGATCCGGCCCGGTACCAGCAGATCGCGCAGGGTGCGGAAAATGCGCCCATCCAGATGCCAGAACGATTCGAACACCTCTTCGACTGCATGCCCGAAGTTCTTCAGCGGGTTATGCGCCGACTGCCCGCAGCCATGGCAGTAGTGGCCCTGCAATGGCGTGCGGCAGTTCTCGCAGGCACCGTGTTCGGAAGTGGAATGCACGACTTCGGTCTGGCTCATGGCTGGCGCGGCGGGCAACGGTTGGAAGCCGCATACGATAACGGGGTTTGGCGGCTCCGTTCAGTGTCAGTTCAAGAAAAAAACAAAACGAAGCAAAGCCCCTCTCCCGCTTGCGGGGGAGGGGTTGGGGTGGGGGAAGCTTCTGGCACGTAGACCAAAACGCCAAATCACCCACTCAACCACCCCGCACCTTCCGATGCCACAACGCATTGACGATCACCCAGCGCCCATCAAACAGCCCCATCTGCAAGTGATCGATGAACCAAGGGCTCTCCAGCCGCACCGTGGCAATGTCCTCGTCCACCTGCAGCACCGTCACCGTGCGCTGCCACTGCTCGCGCGGCGTCTTCAGCGCGCCCTCGCGGGTGAAGCGGATCAGCTCATCCGAGCTCATCCGGCCCAGCCCCAGGGTTTCATTCGGATTGGCAACGAGATTGCGCTTGGCCAGGTCTGGATGCAGCGCACGCGTCACCCGTGCGACATCGCCTTCCAGCTGGCCGTCCATGTAGTCGTAGGCGGTCGCCTCGATGGCCTGCAGGGTGGCCGCGTCCGGTGGCGCCGCCACGGCGTTGCCGGCGACGCAGAGCATTCCCACAACAAACACGCGTAGCGCAGCTGACAGCATGGCCGGTTCCTGATGGGTGGTGGCTGGGGAATCGTGGCAGTTACTGGTGGGGATGCCATGGGCTGTAGGTCATTGGCAGTTGCGTTGTCGCGGCGCAGGCGCCAGCGAGCTGAATTTGTTCAGTTCCAGGGCGCCGTTTGGCAAACGCACGCTGCTGGGCGAATATCCAGAAGGGGCTTCAGGGGGACTGCAGGGAATGCAAGCTGAAACTATTGCGACGCTGGTGCCGATAGAGAACCGGCGCATCAACTACGTGTTGGTCGATCACGAGAACGTCCAGCCGACCGATCTGAATCTGCTTGATCGAGAGGACGTCCGTCTCTGGGTATTCGTTGGTGCCGCGCAGACCAAACTGTCGTCAGAACTGGCAATCCAGATGCAGGTCATGCGCGAGCGCGCCGACTATGTGCGGATATCTGGCAATGGTTCCAATGCCTTGGATTTCCATATCGCCTTCCATATCGGACAGTTGGCGACAGTCGACCCACGTGGGTTCTTCCACATCATCTCCAAGGGCACCGGATTCGATCCTCTGGTACTGCATCTGAAGACGAAGAAGATTCTTGCCTGCCGATCGGCAGCGGTTGGTGATATGCCGCTGTTCAAGCCCGTACTCGCCGACAAGCCTGTGGTGTCTGCGTCAAAGGCCGCTGAAAAAGCGAATGCGAAGAAAGTGACGGTTGTAGTTGAAAAAGCCCAACCGCCCGCCAAGAAGCCTGCGGTTGCCGTGGCCAAGAAGGCTGTACAGGCGAAGGCGATGACAGCGGCAGAAAAGCTCGCTCGAATGAAGGCGCTGTTGGCCAAGATGACAAGTGGTAAGCCTGGAACTCTGGCGGCGTTGAAGAAACACATCGCGTCCAATTTTCAGAATCAGATCAATACTCAGGAGGTTGATGCGCTGATCGTGGGTCTGAAGAAGGCGGGCACATTGAAGATTGATGGCACCAAGGTGATATTCAGCTGACTTCGGCGCTGTGGTTACATTGTTGAAGCGCCTGTGCGGTTGTCGCTTTGATTGCTTGGAAAGCTCCTGCCGAGCACGGCTCGGCACTACAGGGTGCAGAAATCAGAACGCCACGCAATGCGTGGCGTTCTGATTTCAATCGTTGCAGCAATCGATCAGGGCATTACGGGCGGTGTATACGCCAGCGTCGCGCCCAATGCCCACAACAGCAGCAGCACCAGCGGGGTGTGCACCAGCAGCTGCACGAAGGTGAAGCCGATCAGGTCACGGGCCTTCAGGCCGAGTACGCCGAGCAGCGGCAGCATGTAGAACGGGTTGATCAGGTTGGGCAGGGCTTCGGCGGCGTTGTAGATCTGTACCGACCAGCCGAGGTGGTAGTGCAGGTCGTTGGCTACCTGCATCACGTAGGGCGCTTCGATGATCCACTTGCCACCGCCGGAGGGGATGAAGAAGCCCAGCACCGCCGAGTAGCTGCCCATCAGCAGCGCGTAGGTGTCGTGGCTGGCGATCTGGGTAAAGAAGGTGGAGATGATGTGGGCCACGCTATGGCCTTCGCTGCCGTTGACCGTGGTCATGATGGCGGCGATGGAGCCGTACAGCGGGAACTGGATCAGCACGCCGGTGGTCGAGGGCACTGCGCGTGAGACCGCATCGAGGAAACTGCGCGGGCGCCAATGCAGCAACGCACCAGCCATCAGGAACAGCAGGTTGTAGGTGTTCAAACCGGAGATCGCCTGGATCGCAGGCTTGGTGCTGAACTCGTGGATCAACCAGCCAGCGGCCAGCGCAACCAGCAGCAGGATCAGCAGCGGGCTGTGCTCCAGCCATTCGCCGGGGCGGGTGGGCTTGGCCTTGGCCGGGGCGGCATCGGCGGTGACATCGACGCCGCAATCAGCGGCATCGCGCGCGGAATTGGCGGCCGGTGCGGTGACGTAGGCAATGATCAGCGATACCACCACCAATGCGGCCAGCAATACGCCGGACTGCCAAAGGAAAATGGTTTCGGTGAAGGGAATGACGCCGGTGATCGACAGGATCGACGGCGGCAGGCTGGCCGGGTTGGCCTGAAGCTGCGCGGCCGATGAGGACAGCCCCAAGGCCCAAACCGCACCCAGGCCGAGATACGCCGCGGCACCGGCGGCGCGGTAATCCATCTTCAATTCACTGCGGCGGGCCAGGGCGCGCACCAGCAGGCCGGCGAACACCAGGCTCAGGCCCCAGTTCAACAACGATGCGGTCATCGACACGATGGCGACCAGGGCGACTGCGCTGCGGCCGTTCTTTGGCACGCGCGCCAGTCGGTCGATCAAGCGCGAGGCCGGGCCGGAAGACGCCACCACATAGCCACCGATCACCACGAAGGCCATCTGCATGGTGAAGGGGATCAGGCTCCAGAAGCCGTCACCGAAGGCCTTGGCGGTGTCGGTAGGCGCGGCGCCAATGGACAGCGCGGCCAGCGAGACCGCGGCCAGGGCGAGGGCGGCGAACACCCACGAATCGGGGAACCAGCGTTCGGCGAAATTCGCACAGCGGATCGCGAAGCGCGCCGAGGCGGTGTCTTGGGTAGTGGGCTGCATGGGGCGGGTACCGTGGGGAAACAACCGGGCGACGGTAGCGCGGCAGCGGTGATGGGTGGAACTGGACCTTCGGATAGTGCCTGCGTATTCATGCAGGAGGTCGCAACCGGCGCGATGCCTGCTGATGGCCTGGGCGCAGCCACGTTACCCCTCCCTCTCCGTTTGCCGGAGAGGGAGGGGGCTATCTGCTTACTCGGCAGCGTCGTAGGAGAACTGGATGCCGGCGGTACCGCCGGTGCTGATGAACAGCTCCATGAACTGCTTGGCGGTGTCGGCGCGGTTCCAGTCGCGCTGCAGTTCGCAGAACAGCTGCGGCACGCTGATCAGCTTGCCGCCGGCCTGCTCGATGCGGCGCAATGCCGCATCGTGCGCGGCCAGCGAGGTGCCGCCCACGGCGTCCACCGGTACATACACCTCATAGCCTTCGCGCAGTGCGTCCAGCGCCGGGAAGGTGAGGCAGGCCTCGGTCCACAGTGCGGTCATGATCAGCTTCTTGCGGCCGGTGGCTTCCACGGCTTTGCGGAACTCCACGTCCTCCCAGGAGTTGATGGTGGTGCGGTCGTAGGTGGGCTCATCCTTCAGCACACGGCGCAATTGCGGGATCGGCGGGTGGTTCAGGCCGGTCTTCACGTTGACCGTGGAGTGCACGATCGGCAGGCCGTAGACCTTGCCGGCCTTGGCCACGCCGACGATGTTGTTGACCAACAGCTGGCGATCCATCGAGGCGATGGAGTTCACCTGTACCGGCTGGTAGTCGATGACGATCAGTGCCGCGTTTTCCGGGGTCAGCAGGTCGTCACGTTTGGGGTCACGCTTGGTTTCACTGGTCATGGCGAGGTTCCTTTCTGGGGTGCTGAAGGCGCAGCACGCGCTTGGGCATCGCGCCGCATATCGCGGCGGGGTAAACGGGGGGCTTACTCGACGGGGTCCATGAAGTACGCCGCTTCCGTGCGCTCGACGGCGTCGGCGTGGTGCGTTTCGAAGTACTTGATGTGTGGACCGTGGTGATGGTGCTTTTCGCGCAGCTCATGGCTGGCCCAGTGCTCGACGAAGATGAAGCGGCGTGGGTCCGCCTGGTCGCGATACAGGTCATAGCGCAGCGCGCCTTCTTCCTTGCGCGATGCATCGACGACGACCTTCAGTGCGTCGTGCAGCTGTTGCTCGCGGCCCTGCTTGGCGTAAAGAACAACATTGATGAACAGCTCGGACATGGGAACTCCCGGCGGCGTGGACCGTTGCACGTTCGGTTGCGATGTTGGCTCCGCCCTGCCGTTGCAGCGGAGCCAACTCGCGACCGGGCTCAGCTGCGCTGCGAATCGAGCTGCTCGTGGTTGGTCACCACTTCCTGCGCCTTGCTGTAGCTCTCGATCAGCAACTGGTAGTTGGGGAAGATGTTGGTATATGCCTGCGCCCATTCGGCGGCGTCTTCGCGGTTCCAGGTCTTCTGCAGTTCCGAGGCGACCGCGGCCACGTCGATGACGACGACACCGGCCTGCATCATCCGCGCCAAGGTGATTTCCTGCGCCTGCTTGGAGTAGGTACCGGAGGCATCAATCACCGCGAACACCTGGTAGCCATCGGCCACCGCTGCGATCGACGGGAATGCCATGCACACGCTGGTGATGGTGCCGGCGATGATCAACTGCTTTTTGCCGGTGTCCTTCACTGCCTTCACGAAGTCCGGGTTGTCCCAGGCGTTGATTTCACCTTTGCGCGCCACGTATTTCGCATGCGGTGCGTTCTGGTGGATCTCCGGAATCAGCGGGCCATTCGGGCCTTGCGGCACCGAGGCGGTGGTGATCACCGGGATCTTCGCCAGCGATGCCAGTTTGGCCAGCGTCGAGGCCAGCCTGCGCAAGGTGGTGAACGGCATATCGTGCACGGTCTGGAACAGGCCGCTCTGGTGATCGATCAACAGCATCGCGACGTTGTTCGGGTCGATGACGGGTTTTGCGCCGTTGAAGTTGGCAACTTGCGGGAAGGTATACATGGCTGTCTCATCACTGGGAGGGGCAGGGTCGCGCCGACGGGGTAACGCCAGCGCGAGAGAAAGATGACCGGGTGGTTAAACCCGGTCATCGGCGGATTACGCTGCGATCTGGCCGAAGCGGCCGGAGTTGAAGTCATCCATCGCCTGGCGGATTTCTTCCTGCGTGTTCATCACGAACGGGCCGTAGCCGGCGATGGGCTCATCGATCGGCTCACCGGCAAGCACCAGCACGGTGGCGTCGGCGTTGGCTTCCAGTTCCACCTCACCGGCAGCACGGTCGAACAGCACCAGCTGGCCTTCGCGGGCGAGCTGGCTGCCGTTGAGCAACACAGTGCCGTGCAGGATCACCATCGCCACGGTGTGGCCTTCGGCGAACTGCAGCGTGGTGTGCTTGTCACGCGACAGGCGCAGGTCCCACACGTCCATCGGCGTATGCGTATGGGCCGGGCCACGCTGACCGCCGAATTCACCGGCGATCACCCGCACCTTGCCTGCGTCATCGGCCAGCGGCACCACCGGAATGTCGGCGTTGCTGATGTTCTGGTAGCCCGGTGCCGACATCTTGTCCTTGGCCGGCAGGTTGACCCACAGCTGCACCATCTCCAGCTTGCCACCGCGCTGGGTGAAGGCTTCGGAGTGGAACTCCTCATGCAGGATGCCGGAGGCAGCGGTCATCCACTGCACGTCACCCGGGCCGATCTCGCCGCCTGCGCCGGTGGAATCGCGGTGTGCCACCTCGCCTTCATAGACGATGGTGACGGTCTCGAAACCACGGTGCGGATGCTGACCAACGCCGCGTGGGCTGGTGGTGGGGCTGAACTCGGCCGGGCCGGCGTGGTCCAGCAGCAGGAAGGGGCTGAGCTGGCGGCCGTGGGTGTTGTACGAAAACAACGAACGGACCGGGAAGCCATCACCGACCCAATGCGGGCGGGGCGCGCTGTACAGGCCACTGATCTTCTTCATCTGTCTGCTCCTCGGGCGGCGCGGGGTGCGCCGGCGTTGGAGCAAAGATTAGATTTGGGACGATCACGCCGGTAGACGGCAAAAAGTGGTCTGATAGTCCTATTTGGTGAACGCTGGAGCTGCAATGCAGGACCTGAACGACCTGTACTACTTTGCCAAGGTGGTCGAGCACGGCGGCTTTGCCCCGGCCGGGCGCGCGCTGGGCGAGCCCAAGTCCAAGCTGAGCCGGCGTATCGCCCTGCTGGAGGAACGGTTGGGCGTGCGCCTGATCCAGCGTTCCACCCGCCACTTCTCGGTCACCGAGGTTGGCCAGACCTTCTACGCGCATTGCCGGGCGATGCTGGTGGAGGCCGAGGCCGCGGCCGAATCCATCGAGCTGACCCGCTCGCAGCCGCGCGGCGTGGTGCGGGTCAGCTGCCCGACCATGCTGCTGGATTTCCGGGTGGCGGCGATGGTGGCCGAGTTCATGGCGCACTGCCCGGATGTGGAAGTGCACCTGGATGCCACCAACCGCCGCGTCGATGTCATCGCTGAAGGTGTCGATGTGGCCATCCGCGTGCGTCCGCCGCCGTTGGAAGACAGCGAACTGGTGTTGAAGGTTTTGGCCGAGCGCACCCAATGCCTGGTGGCGGCCCCCTCTTTGCTCGAAACGCATGGCCATTCGCATGGCCCGGCGGATCTGCATCTATTGCCCAGCGTCGCCTTGGGTGTGCCGCAGGGTGAGCATGTCTGGCGCTTGATCGGCCCGGATGGCGCGACCGCCGAAGTGCCGCATCATCCGCGTTTGATCACCCGCGGCATGGTGGCGTTGCGTGCCGCGGCATTGGCCGGCGTTGGCGTGGCGCAGTTGCCGACGATGATCGTGCGCGATGCGCTGGAGGCCGGAGAGCTGGTCAATGTCGCCCCGGACTGGGCGCCACCGAAGGAAATCATCCACGCGGTGTTTCCTTCCAGGCGCGGCTTATTGCCGTCAGTGCGTTTGTTCATCGACCACCTTGCGGCGTCCTTCGCTGCGCTGGATGAATCCTGAGCGAAGCACCTGAGGCGGTGCGCTGGTCACGGAAATTGAACGGCGCCTTGGCAACAATGCCTGCTCTCGCACAAACGGAGTTGCTGCATGCGTGTTGCTGCTGTGTCACTGGCTTGTCTCAGCGTTCTTGTCGCCGCCTGCGGGCGCGATGCACCTGCCGATCAAACTGCTGCAGCACCGGAATCTGCGCCTGCGGCGGCCGCAGCGCCGGCATCGTCCAGCACGGAAGTGCTGACTGCAGGCAGCATCGAGTTCCCGGTGATACCGACCATCATGGTGCCCAGCATCATCGGCAGCGGCCCAGCGCAGAAGCGGCTGGAGCTGTCGATGCAATCACTGATCGATCCGGTCGCCGGCATCAGTGTGCGCCCGGCCAACTGCGCCACCGATGGTGGCCTGGTCAATGAAAGCGGCTTCACCAACGTCGATGCACAAGGAAACCTGGAGCGCGTCGGCGGCCACGGCGTGTTCAACATCGGTGCCGATGGCAGCGGCCAGGCGGTGACGGGCGATGGTGTGGTGGAAGTAAAGCCGGATGGCAGCGGCAGCGTGGTCAACGAGGCAGGCACCTTTGAAGTGAATGCCGATGGCTCCGGCACCTATGTGGGCGCGCACGGCAATATCGAGCTGGATGGCAAGGGTGCCGGCAGCTGGGTAGGTGGCTTCGGCAGCATCGAGAACCACGGCGATGGCTCGGGCAGCTGGGTTGGCGGCGACGGCAACATCGAGATCAATGCCGACGGCTCTGGCAAGTGGATCGGTGGTCCTGAAGGCATCGTTGAAAATCGCGGTGACGGCACCGGCACCATCGGCGCGGTCCCGCGTGAAGTGAAGATGGCGCCACTGCCGCCGTTGCCGCCTGCAGGGAAGTTCCCGCTGCTGGATAAATTCAAGCCGTCCGGTGCGCCGTGCGGCTACGTGATCACCCTCAACGACAAGGTGTTGTTCGACTTCGACAAGGACGTGATCCGTCCTGATGCTGGCAAGGTGTTGGATGTGCTGGCGACGGCGCTGGGCAAGGTGCCATCGAGCGCGATGGAGGTCCGCGGCCATACTGACTCCAAGGGCAGTGATGACTACAACCAGGATCTGTCCGAGCGCCGTGCACAGGCGGTGCTGGCAGCATTGCGCCAGCGTGGCAGTGCCACCGACGCGGCCGCACATGGCTACGGCGAATCGCAGCCGGTTGCGCCGAATGAGGTCAATGGCAAGGACAGCCCCAGCGGCAGGCAGTTGAATCGGCGGGTCGAGATATTCGTAAGGACGTGATGGCTGTTTTGTAGGAGCGGCGTCAGCCGCGGAGCCACTGCCCCCACCGAAGCAGCAGACAGCAAAATCCAACCCGGCCAACAGCAATTGCCACGAATGCCAGCCCTGCCAACATTCGTGGCTTCGCGGCTGACGCCGCTCCTACAAATCGGGGCTAGCCGGTGCTTTTTGGGTTGGTGCATGGAGCGCCTTGCCGAGCATGGCTCGGCACTACCGCTGAGGTGTTGATGACCATCGGCCCGTGTCATGCAGCGCAGGCTTGCCGCATCATGGCCCTCTCAGACAAGCGAGAGGTTGGTGATGCATGTGTTCCGTCCTGCAGTACTGGGGTTGGCCCTGATGGCCGCCATGGGTTTGGCCAATGCGGCGCCGGCGGTGGCTGACGTGGACGCACGCGGGGTGAAGATCAGCGAGGCCGCGTATCCGGGCACCATCCGCCTCGAGGTCGACGCCACCGATCTTGGCCAGCGCGTGTTCAAAGTGCGGCAGACGGTGCCGGTGCAGCCGGGCCTGCAGCGCTTCCATTACCCGGCCTGGTTGCCGGGCAGCCATTCGCCCAGTGGCCAGATCGAAAAGCTGGCCGGGCTGGTGATCAACGCCAATGGCCAGCGCCTGCAATGGGTACGCGACCCGCTCGATGTCTACACCTTCAATGTGCAGGTGCCCGAAGGCGTCAATGAGCTGCGCATGGACTTCCAGTTCCTCAGCCCCACCGATTCGGCGCAGGGCCGCACGGTGATGACGCCGAACATGCTCAACCTGCAGTGGAACGCGATGCTGCTGTACCCGGCCGGTCACGCCGCGCATGCCATCACGTATCAGGCCAGTGCGCGTTACCCGCAGGGCTGGGACGCAGCCAGCGCGTTGACGGTGGCCAGCCGCAGCGGCGACACCGTCAACTATGCGCCGACCAATCTGGAAATCCTGGTCGACTCGCCGGTGTTCGCCGGCCGCTACCACCGCATGTTCGATCTGGCCCCGGCCGGTACCCGCCCGGTGCGTTTGAACGTGTTTGCCGACCGCGCAAAGGATCTGGAAGCCAAGCCCGAGCACATCGAGCAGCACCGCGCGCTGGTGACGCAGGCACGCAAGCTGTTCGGCGCCGAGCACTACGATCACTACGACTTCCTGTTCGCCGTGACCAACCAACTCGGTGGCATCGGCCTGGAGCACCAGCGTTCCAGCGAGAACAGCGAAGACCGCGATTACTTCAGCGGTTGGGATGCCAAGGTCGGCAGTAGTGATCTGCTTGGCCATGAGTACACCCATTCCTGGGATGGCAAGTACCGTCGCCCGGCCGATCTGGCCACGCTGAACTACAACGTGCCGATGCAAGGCAGCCTGCTGTGGGTCTACGAAGGGCAGACCCAGTACTGGGGCAATGTGCTGACCGCGCGCGCTGGCATCCGTCCGCTGGATGCTTCCCGTGATGCGCTGGCGATGGTTGCGGCGACCTATGCGGATAACCGCCCCGGTCTGGAATGGCGCTCGCTGGGCGATACCACCAATGATCCAGTGATCGCCCGTCGCAAACCCAAGCCGTATCGCGGCTACCAGATGAGCGAGGACTATTACCAGGGCGGGCAGATGCTGTGGCTGGAAGCCGACGTGCGCCTGCGCACGCTCAGTGGCGGCAAGCGCAGCCTGGATGATTTCGCCAAGGCCTTCTTCGGCCAGAATGATGGCCAATGGGAACGCCCGGACACCTACACCTACGACGATGTTGCCGCGACCCTGGAGCAGGTGCAGCCAACCGGCGACTGGTCGCAGTTCCTGCGTGATCGTCTCGAACGCAAGACCGGTCTGGTCGGCGGCATCGAAGCGGCTGGCTGGAAGCTGGTCTACAAGGACAAGCCCAGCGCCTACTTCAAGTCGACGATGAAGGGTCGCGGTGCCAACTTCATCTACTCGCTGGGCGTTTCCTTGAGCCCGGCCGGCTACGTCAACGAAGTGCGCTGGGACAGTGCCGCGTTCAATGCAGGTGTTGGTACGGGCATGCAGGTACTGGCAGTGAACGATCTGCAGTACAGCGCCGACGAGCTGGAAGAAGCGGTACGTGCAGCCAAGACCAGCAAGCAGCCAGTGCGTCTATTGGTGAAGGAAGTGGACGTGTACCGCACGCTGAGCATCGACTACCACGGCGGCCTGCGTTACCCGACGTTGGAGCGGATCGACGGCAGCACCGACTACCTGACCCCAATCTTCACCGCCCGCAAGTAGACAGGGGACTGTAGTGCCGAGCCATGCTCGGCAGGGGCCTTACCAGCGAGATCAAAAGCTCCCCCTCATCCCAACCCTTCTCCCGCAAGCGGGAGAAGGGCTAAAGCCAAAGCCAAAGCAAGGCCGGCGGGCACCTGTAGTGCCGAGCCATGCTCGGCAGGGGCCTTACCAGCAGGATCAAAAGCCCCTCATCCCAACCCGAGAAGGGCTAAAACAGCAGCACCTGGGCAATGATCAATTCGCTACCTGCACATCATCGATATACACGTTGAGGTCATACGCGGTATTGGCGTGATACAGCCAGATCGCATCCAGCGTGACACTGCTGCCGGTGATGGCGCCATTGCCGTTTACCCATGCATTCCACTGCGCCGCATCGCTCAAGGCCCACGATACATACGTCCAGGTGTTGGCTGCGACGGCCTTGCTGGTTGATATCTCGGTGCCATCGCTATCGTCGATGCCGATGCCAACCGTGGTTCCGGTGCCGCCACTCCACACCCAGAAGCCAACAACCGCATTGGCACGTGTCAATGCGGTGTTGCTGGCAGGTGCACCGCTACCCGACAACAAGCGCACTGCCCAATCGGTGGTGCTTGCGGTGTTGTCCTTCAGCAACACGCGCAGTGAGCAGCTGCCGTTCTTCTGCGTGGCGCAATCACGCGTAGCCGTGGACGCGGTGCTGATGCCAAAGGTGCTTCCCGAATAGCTGGGGCTGGTATCGAAATGACCAACGCTGCTCTCGAAGCGATCCAGCCAGGTGATGGTGCCCGTACCGCCACCGCTGCCGGGATTCAACAGGCCGTAGTACTTCGACCAGTTCCAGTTGATGCCGGGGTCGGTGTGCGTCTGGCCGCTGTAATGCTGGTGGCCCTTGATCTTGACGCTGGTGGGCAACACATTGATACCGCTGCTGGATGCCCCGCTATACGCACTGGCGCAGCTGATCGCGCTATACGTGGCGCAGAAGTTGCGGACCAGTGCTGCCGAAGCGTCATACATGGCATTGGTGTACCAGGAGCTGTTATCGACATAGCCCTCATGCTCGATGCCCAAGGTATAGCTGTTCTGGCTGCCGACGTGCCAGGCGGTATCGGCGTTGCGGACCATCTGTGTCACCTGGCCATCGGAGGAACGGATGACATAGTGCGCGCTCACCTGCGCGGAGGCATTCTTGAACCAGGAGATGGTGCCGGCGTAGCTGCCCTGCGTGGTGTGGATGGTCACTGCACTGATCGCTGCGGAGCGCGATGCCGCGTAGTTGGAGGTTGAGGCGGCGCTCCAGATCGCAGGGCCATAGTCGGTGCTCTGGATGCTGGCATCCAGCGCAGGGCTGACGGCAGCGTCTCTGGCGGCAGCGCTGCCTGCCTGCAGGGTTTCGCTGATTGGGTCGATACGGAACGCGTCGGTCTCGACGCGGTCCCTGCTCACATCCAGGCGCACCATTGGTGCGCGCAATGTCACCAGCTGCGGCGCGTCGAAGGCCAGCTCCCAGGCGATGGCATGCTCGGGTACGACGATGCCGCGATCATTGACCCCGCGATCCTGCGCCAGCAGCACATCGTAGGCAAAGCTGGTGCGCGCGTAGTCGTCGACGGCGCTGCGTGCAGCCAGGCTGCTGCCGCGGGGCGCATAGCCCGCGTAGCGCATCAGTGCGGGACGGATGGCTTCAGGTGCCGGCGCGCTGCCAGTGCCGGCGTCGGGATGGTCCAGACGGATCTGTGCATCCAACAACGCAGCGGCCGCGAGGATATTGGTTGCCGCGTCGTTGCGCACGGCAGTTGTGGATACGCCAAGCAGCTTGGCGGCTTCGCCAACCTGGTCCTCGAAGCCGCCACCGGCATACAACCCCATCACGCCCCACGCGGGTGGCATGCGCAGATGCGCTTGATCCTGGTCGGGTGCATCGGGTTGCAATGGCGACCAGCGGCTTTGCACGAACGCCAGCGACTCCAGCGTGCCGCGCGGGATGCCGGGATAGCGGCGATATGCTTGCTGGAAGTAGCGTGCGTACATCGCCCGCAAGGGCAGCATGCGTGCTTCTTCCATTTTCAGTTGCATGTCCAGCACCTGTTCGTTGTTGGCAACAGGTGCCTTGATCGTGGTTTGCGCAAGTGCGGGAACAACTACGGCACTGGTGATGACGGCAGACAGCAGCACGGCGGTATGACGGTGCATCATCGGTAGGACCCCCAAAGCTTGGAACCCCCTGCGGTTGTGGTTCTACCGCAGTGGTTTCCTTCGTGGGTGAAGGTCGGGGCCAATCAGTGATGGGGTTCAAGGAGTTGTGGGATTGCTTGTTTGTAGGTGTGACCGCAACCCGATGCGAAGGGCACCCCTCCCCAACCCTCCCCTTGCCTACGGCAAAGGGAGGGGGCAGATCATGCGCCCCGACGCACTATCTGCTGCTGACTTTCCTTCCCCCGCATGCGGGGGATCAAAGGGCCTGCCCCCGCGAAGGCGGGGGTGCCCGAAGGGCGGAAGGGGGCGCAGTTGATGTTGTTCTTTTCAAGCCATCAATCACTTCAGTCTTGTGTTGCCGGTCCACCCATTCGCCTGCGCTCCAGCCACCAAAGCAAGGAGGCGATAAGCACAAACCCCAGCAGCCAGGGCCAACGCGGCCCCGGTATCGGCAGTGGAGCTGTACGCACAGCACCGCCGCTCAATGCAAACGTCGCATCGCGCATCTGTTGCGCATGCAATGCGACTGCTTTCTCCGGAACCAACAGCAGCATGCTCTGCTGCTGTTCGCCTGCTTCAACGCGGTGCCATCCGGCCGTCTGTGGCCATGCCGCAGCGCAGTTGCCAGCGGAAGGGTCGGGCAGTAGTTCGGTACGGCTGCCGTCCTCGGCGACCATCTGCGCCGGAGCGGTCAGTCCGCAAAGACTGATGCGTTCGCCACTCCAGGCCCAGGCGGGCAATGGCAGCGTGGGCGAATCCGGAAGCGACCGGGCCACGCTTGCCAAGGCGGCGTTCCACAGTTCAGCGTGCATGTCGGCATGGCCCGAGAGCACCAGCGCATAGCTGTCAGTGATCGGCAGCACGCCAACCCTGCCCAGGCCAAGTGCGCGCCAGCCACCTATCGCGCTGCCGTCCGCGGCGCGCAACAAGGGCACTACATCAACGCTGCTGAATTCAAGGTTGAAGCGTTCGACCGCGAGCGTGGTCCTGTTCTGTTCGGTATCGGTGAGGCTGCCTAGCGTGACCGGCTTGGTCTGGTCACCGCCGCGTGTCTCCAGGCCCCATTCGCGCAACGCGCG
The DNA here is from genome assembly GCF_056759895.1 of Stenotrophomonas sp. STEN038. Taxonomy (NCBI): domain Bacteria; kingdom Pseudomonadati; phylum Pseudomonadota; class Gammaproteobacteria; order Lysobacterales; family Lysobacteraceae; genus Stenotrophomonas; species Stenotrophomonas sp. STEN038. The sequence goes on along the minus strand of NZ_JBRRDW010000003.1, from coordinate 139,646 downwards.
GCGAGCGCTGCCGTCGAGGGCACCGCTGGTACGAACCAGTACACCCAGTCCGCCGCGTATCGCCTCGGTGATCGCCGCACGCTGTGCGGATGACAAGGCCGCAAGACGGCGCTCATCAAGCAGCAGCAGGTCCAAGCGGGTGAGACTGGCAGCATCGAGTGAAGCTGGCGCATCGCCCATCTGCAGGCCGCCGCCGATCAACATGCTGGTCTGCAGCTTCGCGCCGATATCGTTGCCCCAACGTTGCAGATACTTCAGTTCAGGGCCAGGGGCACCGGCGAGAACGCGGATGCTGGGAGCTGTGCCTGCGCGTACACGCACGGGCACCGGAAGTTGGTCCAGCACCTTGCCGCCGGCATCCAACACGCGCAGCGTGAAAACCACATCGCCGGGTTCGCGCGCGCTGGCACGCAAGCTCGCCCGGCCTGCTGCGTCAACAGCGCTGATATCGACACGATGAGCGGCAGGGTCCAGCAGTTCCACGCGCACTTCAGGCATGCCTTGCACGCGGCTGTGCACGGTGAAGGCCGCACCCGGCGCGAGCAACGGCGGCGCCTGCAACTCCACCAGCCCCCGTGGTGCAGGGCCGGGCAGGAAACGCAGCGGCGGCAGCGCGATCTCACGATCACGTGCTGGCAGGCCCTGGCCGACAATCACCAGCTCGCGTGTACCTGGGTGCTGGCGCAGTGCGGTTGCAAGATCCGGCACTGCCGTCGCAGATGTCAGTGCCGCTGCTTCCGGCAGGCGCACATAGGTTGCTGCCGGTACAGCCGCAACCTCCGCCGTGCTTGCGCCTGCCGTGGCAACCACCAGCGTCCCCGCGCGACCGGAGCGTGATGGTGGATACAGGGTGAAGTACAGCAACACAGCGGCAGCAAGCTGCAGCAACAACAAGGCGGCGAGACGCGGTGTGCGCGGCCGTGGCGACAGCGCGAAGCGCAGGCTGCCCAGCACGACGGCCAGTGTGATCAGGACGAGCGGGAGCCAGGGCGTCATCGTGCTGGCTCCTGTGGCGCCGAGAGTGCTTCAAGGTAGCGGCGACCGGCGGCGTCCGCTGCGTTGCGGCGCGCGGGAGGGCCGTCGGCGCGACGCAGGGCCGGCCACAGTTGCGCACGCAGTTCGCTGCGGCAGGTGTGGCAATCGGGCTGCTGGCGCAGCGCGTCTATCGCCGCGACGACGTCCAGCGGATCGGGCGCGGCGTTGGGGTGTGCGTCCAGCCAACGCGACAACGCATCCAGATCCACGTTGCCGTCGCTGGAAGCCAAGGCATGCCACGCATTGGCGACGACGTCATCACCCGCTGGACGCGCCGCCAGTTGCACTGCGCGATTGCCAAGCCCATCGCGCTTGCCGGTCATGCGGCGGGCCATGTCGATGGGTGGCAGTTCACTGCCCACGCGCGCCAGGTAGATACGCTCGGCCTGCTGTACCTGTTTGATGAAGGCCAGGGCTTTGTAGGCGTATGGCAGCGCCTGGTCCGGATGGCCCTGGCGCAGGTGGCCTTCGGACTGCCACATCTGGTCGAGCGCGGACTTGAGGATGGCGCGGGTCTGCGGGTCGAGCAGGGTCGCTGCTTCGGCATGGTCGTGGGTGTGGCCGTACTCGGACAGCACGTCGGTGGCACTGCCGAATACCGGTGTGTTTTCAGCTGCACCGCCGTGGTCGTGGCCGTGTCCATCCTCTTCCGCATGATCGGCGTGATCCGCATGTCCTTCGGCGCCGGCTGCATCGCTGGTCGGCAGGTCGCCGGTCGGCGGTGCCTTCGCACCACCCTCGGCTTCTTCGCCGAGGAACTGGCCGTAGCGCAGGCGCAGGATGCGCTGGTCCACACCGATGCCATCGGAACGCTTGATGAAGGTGTCCGCATCCAGACTGCCGCGCTGCTTGAGCAGGGCTTCGGCGTCGATGATGATCTGCCGCTGGCTGCGGAAGTAGGCCGGCATCACCTTCTTGATTGCGCCCTCCAGGTCGCTGGCCTGCACCTGCTGTTCGCTGGGCAGGCGCAGGATCAGGCTGGCGCTGCGTGCTTCCTGCGGTTGCGGGTTGCGGTTGTCACGCACGGTCAGCCGCGCGACTACTTCGTCACCCGGCTCAAGGCCTAGTGCAGCCAAGTCAGCGCTGTAGGCAAAGCGTCGCGCCGTCGCCGGGCCGCTGCCACTCAGCGTCAGTTGGCGTTGCTGGAAGCTGATGTTCTCGCCGCTGCCTTTTGCCGTGGTGATATCCAGCGTCGCGGCGCTGTTGACGCCGAAGTCGTCACTGGCTTCAAAGCGCAGCTGCCACATGCGCTGACGCGGCGCTGCCTGGTTGAGTGTCTGCGCTGGCTCGATGACCTTGACCTGTGGCGGGCGGTCCACCACCACATCGAGGCGATAGGCGCGTCCAGCAGCTGCCATCGCCGGTTCGGTCTGGATGCGGTACAGGCCTGCACGCTGCAACACCTCGCTACCGCGCCAGTAATCGCCATCGCGCTGCAATGCTACCCGGCGTCCGTCGTGGAACTGTAGCCACGCTTGCTGCGGTTGTGGTGCGAACTGCAGGCGCCACTGCAGGTGGCTGCCTTGCAGGGCGCGTGCATCGAGCTTGTCGCCGGAGCTTGCTGCCTGGCCGCTGTAGGCAGGGGGCGTGATCTGCAGCCAGCTGCCGCGCAATGCAGGGGTGCTGTCCGTCGCGGCAGTTTCGGTAGCGCTTCCACCAGCGGTGACCGGAGCGTTGGCTGTAGCGCGCGGCCACAGCAGCGCAGCACCTGCGATCAGCGCGGCAGCCAACAGACACAACAGCAGTCGCTGCCAGGGCCAGCGAGGACGCAGGTCCGGCGGATTGCTCTGCAGGCGCTGCTCGATATGGCGGCGCTGGCGTTGCTGTAGCGGGTTGAGCGTGGGGGCGGTGGCGAACAGCAGGTCGGCGCTGTCCTCGAAGCGCGGATGATCGTTCAGACGCGCGACCAGCCAGCGCGCATCCAGGCGTCGCGCTCGCCAAACCGCGATGCCCGCAGCAACCAGCAAGGCCGCCGTCACGGTGATGTAACCGGCATCGAAGCCGAAGATGCGCGTTGCCAGCACGCTGACCGCCAGGGCCAGCGGCAGTCCGGCGGACAAGCCGATCAGCAGCGTGCGTCGCCGTGCAGCGCGCAGCAGCGCAGGCGCGTTCATGCCTGGCCCCGTCGACGCGGCGCGCTGGCCAGCCAGCGCTCAAGCAGGAACAACAAGGCGATTGCCAACAGCAGCCAATGGCTCAGCTCGGTTGCAGGCTGTGGATACGGCGTAGTGCCGGTTTGCGGCTGCATCGTCGCTGCCAGGGCGCGTCGCGGCGTGGGTGCAGCCTGCAGTACCGAGCGCAGCCCGGCGGGGAATTCGGCATCAAGCAGCACCGGCAGGCTTGCCGGCTGCAGCGGCGCCGCCCAGCGCAACCATTGGCCGTGCGCCGTACCAATCTGCTCGATTACCAGCACACCGTTGGCGTCGCGCCATAGCGGGGTGCGCTGCGCATCGGTGGGTACCGGTGTACGTGCATCCACCAGCAGGCGGCCACCGCGCTGCAGCCATGCACTGGTATCGGCGGGCAGCGGCTTGGCCGACAGCCAGACATGCAGCTTGTCGTCATCGTTGAACGCGGCAGTGTCGTCGCTCGCCTGCGGCTTGGCTGTGCGCCATGCGTTGGCAACCGCATCGAGATAGCGCACGCCTTGCTTGCCAGCTTCGTCGTGACGGATCTGCAGCTGCGGCGGCGCGATGGTCGTCGGCGTTTCCGTCGCGCTGGTCTGCTCCAGCACCTGCCACCGTACCGCGCGTGACAGCTGCGGACGTTGCGCGTCCAAACCATCAAGCGCCGACGGGACAACCACGGTGAGCGGGGCGTCGACCGGCAGGCTGGCGTCCAGCTCGCGCAGCAGGCTGGACAGTGGCTGTGGGCCTTGCGGTACTTCTGTGTTGTCGATGGACGGGAAGCCAGCCGCCAGCCATAGCCACTGCGCGTCGGCATTGCCAACGCTGCGTTGGGCGGCGGCAAGGTCAACCCCGGGCACTACGGCGATGCGCGGCTGTGTATCAGGCACCCCCGTCAGTGCCGGCCGTGCCAACAGTACCGCCAGCAAGGCGAGCAGCAGCAGACGCAGCACCAGCAGCGGCCATTCGTCGAAGCGGATGCGGCGACGCGGGCGCGGCTTGGCCGACAGCCAGCGCAGCGCGGCGAAATCGATGATGCGTTGTTCGCTGCGGCGGGCGAGGTGGATCAGCAGCGGCAGCAATAGGCCTGCCAATGCAAGGAAACCGGTTGGGAACAGCCATAGCAGGCTCATGCACCGCTCCCGGCACGGCGCCCGAACAGGCGCTGCAACGGTGCATCGATGGCTTCATCGAGATAGGCGGTGTCATGGCGGATACCGGCGGCCTGCAGCCGTGCATCCAGCACGCGCTGTGCTTCCTTGAAGCGGGCGAGGTATTCACCGCGGACCGTTGCGCCATCGCTGAGCAGCTCGTCGCCGGTTTCCGGGTCACGGAAACGATGGCCATCGCGGAACGGAAAGTCGCGCTCCTCCACCGTCAACAACTGCAGATGTATGACGTCGCGACCGGCCTTGGCCAGGCGCTCGGCCAGTTCGATGCCCGCTGCATCAAAGCCGTCGCCGATCATCACCACCAGGTCGTTGCTGGCAATGCGTTCCCACAGCGGTGATAGCCGCTGCTGCGGTGGCCATTGCCCCTTGGGCTGCAGCGCATGCAATTGCAGATGCAGGCGATCGCGCTGGCGCAGACCGTTGCCGGCCGGCAGCAACTGCACGCCATCGCCGCCAAGTGCGATCAAGCCGAAGGCATCGCCTTGCTGCATCGCCAGCTCGGCAAGGCAGGCGACCAGTGCCTTTGCCGCGTCCAGGCGCTGCCAGTCGGGTCGTGCCTGATCAGCCTGTGCCATCGAGGCGCTGGCATCGAGCAGCAGCCAGACGGTGATCGGGCTTTCGCGTTCGGACTCGCGCACGAAGAAGCGATCCGAGCGTGCATATAGCTTCCAGTCGATCTGGCGCAGCTCATCGCCAGGTTCGTAGGCGCGGTACTGCGCGAACTCCAAGCCGGCACCGCGGCTGCGGCTGGCATGCGCGCCGATGCCACGGCTGCCGCTGGCCCGCTGCGGCCACAGCCGCAGGCTGCGCAGGCGACTGCGCACGTCGGCGGGAATCAGCGGTGGCGTGGGAGCGGCCATGTGGAACGTCTTGTCGATCAGGCCGGGAACGGCACCGCGCGCAGCAGGGCGGCGATCACGTCATCGGCACTCTTGTGCTCGGCCTCGGCAGCGAACGACAGCAGCAAGCGATGACGCATCACCGGTGCCGCCAACGCCTGCACATCCTCGCGGGTGGCGGCGAAGCGGCCCTGCAGCAGGGCGCGTGCCTTGGCGGCGAGCACCAGTGACTGACCGGCGCGCGGGCCGGCGCCCCATTTGATCCAGTTGTTCACTTCGGCAGGCGCGCCGTCGCCGGGGCGGCTGGCACGGACCAGACGGGTGATCCAGCTGAGCAGGTCGGGGCTGATATGCACTTCACGCACGGCGGCCTGCAGTGCCTTTACTGCTTCGGCGTCCATCACCTTGGGCACGGCGCCGCTGTGGCTGCCGGTGGTCTGGGCGAGGATGTCGCGTTCTTCGGTTTCGCTCGGGTAGTCGACGCGCACATGCAGCAGGAAGCGGTCCAGCTGGGCTTCCGGCAGCGGATAGGTGCCGGCCTGCTCGATCGGGTTCTGCGTGGCCAGCACGAAGAACGGCGAGGGCAGGGCGTAGGTGGTGCCGGCGTAGCTGACGGTGCGTTCCTGCATCGCCTCCAGCAACGCGGCCTGGGTCTTGGGCGGGGTGCGGTTGAGTTCGTCGGCCAGCAGCAGGTTGGTGAAGATCGGCCCTTGCTGGAAGCGGAACGCGCGCTTGCCGGTGCCATGGTCTTCTTCCAGCAGCTCGGTGCCGAGGATGTCGCTGGGCATCAGATCGGGGGTGAACTGCACGCGCCGGAACTGCAGCTCCAGTGCTTGGCCGAGCGAGCGCACCAGCAAGGTCTTGCCGAGGCCGGGCGCGCCTTCGAGCAGGCAGTGGCCGCCGGCCAGCAGGCCGATCAGCAGTTGTTCGACAACCTCATGCTGGCCGACCACGGCCTGTGCGAGCGCGCTGCGCAGCTCGTTCAAGCGCGGCAGCAGAGAGTCCAGATCGGGGGCGGTCATGCGGTCACCTGTGGGGTCAATGCGTCAGTGCGTACATCACGATGTTCACGCCGAATTTGGTGTTGTCTTCGGCCAGGAAGCGTTTGTTGCGCCAGTCGTAGTCCCATTCGCAACCGTAGTCCTTGTTGCTGTAGAGCACGCCCAGCCGGCCATCGATTTCGATGCCCTTGAGGTAGTCGTGGACCAGGTCATCACCCCAGCCGTTGAGTTCGAAACCGGTGGCCGGTGGGCCCTCGGGGAACTTGAAGAAGCTGTTGTAGATGGCGTGGGTGTTGGGCAGTTTCTTCATTGCGTTGGCGCCGAAGATGCTGCGCATCTGAGCTTCGAAGGAGGTGGCGAACAGACCGTCGATGTCATGGTTGCAGTCATCGACGAAGACGAAGCCGCCGTTGCGTACGTAACGCTCGAAGTTGCGGCGCTCTTCCGGATTGAACTCGACCAGCTTGTGCCCGGCCAGGTAGCAGAACGGTGCGGCCAGCATCTTCGGGTCAGACAGCGCGATGACGTGTTCCTTGGGGTCCACGCGCAGGGTGGTGTAATCGACCAGCGAGGTGATCAGGTTGGACGGCATGCGCGCATCCACGTCCCAGTCACCGGAGTCGTAGCGCAGGCGGGTGAACCAGAAGTCGTAGCGGCTGGCCTGTGCCCGCGCGATACCCGGCAAGGCAGCCGCCACCACGCCGCCCAGCAGCAGGTGAAGGAATTGCGCTCGCGTCAGACGGGGTGGGGACAAGGGCGAAAATCTCAGGGTGCTGAAAGCCCCTCTCCCGCGTGCGGGAGAGGGGTTGGGGTGAGGGCGCTCCTAAAGCACGTGGAGCAAGAGCTTCCCCTCATCCGCCCCTTCGGGGCACCTTCTCCCGCAGGCGGGAGAAGGGATGGAGCAACTGCAACTGCCAAAGCCAAAAGCCAAAAGCCAAAGCCAGAGCTAAAAGCCAAAGCTAAAAGCCAGAGCTAAAAGCCCTTACACCGCATCCGACAACGACGTGAACGTGAAGTCACGCAGCTTCATCGGCGGGATCATCATCACGAAGCTGGATTCATCACCAGCCACACGCACCGGCTTGCCCAGTTCATCGATGTTGTTGAGCATGATCACCGGCGATTCGTTGAAGCGGAAGTTCTTCACCGGGTGCTTGATCTGGCCGTTCTCGATGTAGAACGTGCCGTCACGGGTCAGACCGGTCAGCAGCACGGTCTGCGGGTCGACCATGCGGATGTACCAGGTGCGGGTGACCAGGATGCCCTTCTCGGTGCCACGCACCAGTTCGGCAATCGACTTGGTGCCGCCGCCCATCAGCAGGTTGCCGGCGCTGGCCTTGGCGGTCTTGCCCTGCTTCTGTGCCCAGAAGCGCGAGTAATCCAGGTTGGCGACCTTGCCGTCCTCGATGATGGCGATACGTTCGCGCGGCAGGCCTTCGCCATCCCACGGCAGCACCGCTGCGTCCGGATGCCACGGATCGGCGAACAGATTGACCTTGCTGTCGTAGACCTGCTCACCCAGCTTGTTGCCGCCGCCCTTCTTGGACAGGAAGCTGCGGCCTTCATCTGCCGAGCGTGCGCTGAAGAAATTCATCATGAAGCTGATCAGGCCAGCAGCGGCTGCCGGCTCCAGGATCACCGTGTACTTGCCCGGCTCCAGTGCCTTGGCTTCGGCCGATTCGGTGGCCTTGCGCTTGGCGATCTCGATGTCCTGGTCTGCCTTGAAGTCGGCAGCATTGGCGAGGTTGCGGCCCACCCAGCCCGAGCCGCGACCGTCTTCGGTGCGCACGGTGCAGGTGTAGTTGAAGTTGGTGGTCTTCTGGTAGCCGAAGTTGCCATTGCTGTTGGCGATGGCGACGAAACCGTTGCCGTCTTCCAGGAAGCCGGCAGCGATCAGGCCATGGCCGCGGCAGGGGGTGATGGAGTCAGCGGCCACCTGGGCGCGGAACTCCGGGGTGATTGCCGCGGTCGATTCGCTGAAGGTCGGGGTCGAGCGGTATTGCTGCTTGCCGATGGCCGGCATGAACTCCGGGTTCTCCGGTGCCAGCTTGGCCAGATCTTCGGCGCGACGGACCACGCGCTCCAGCGAGGCGTCGTCGAACTCATTGATCGAGGCGGTGCCGACGCGCTTGCCAAAGGCAACCTGCACGGCGAGTTCGGCGTTGCTGACGATGCCGCTGGTGGAGACGTTGTTCAGCGCGAAACGGATGTTGCCGTCGACCGAGCCGGCCAGCGTGGCAGTGCATTCATCGGCCTTGGACAGCGCGATGACCTTGTCCAGGATGGCCTTGGCTTCCTGTTCGGTGAAGATGATCATGGTTCAGAAGCTCCTTGACGATCAGCCGAGGCTGCGCGCGGTATTGATGACGTTGATGCCGTCGAAACGGGCGGTGGACGAGCCGTGCGACACGGCCGAGACCTGACCCGGCTGGCCCTTGCCGTCGAAGAACGAACCGCCCAGGCGGTAGTCGCGTTCGTCGGCGATGGCGCTGCAGGCGTTCCAGAATTCCGGGGTGCGGATCTGGTAGGCCACGTCCTCGAGCATGCGGGTGATCTGGCCGTTCTTGATTTCATAGAACAGCTGACCGCCGAACTGCGCGTTGTAGCGTTGCTGGTCGATGGAGAACGAACCATCGCCGATGATGTAGATGCCGTTCTCGACGTTCTTGATCATGTCGGCCACCGACAGCGGGGTCTTGCCCGGCGCCAACGACACATTGGCCATGCGCTGGAACTGCACGCTGGACCAGGAGTCGGCGTAGCAGCAGCCATCGGACTCGGTCTTGCCGAGGATATGCGCCTGGTCACGGATGGTCTGGTAGTCGACCAGCTTGCCGTCGCTGATCAGCGGCCAGCGCTTGGTCTTCACGCCTTCGTCGTCGTAGGCGACCGCGCCCAGTGAGCCGGGCTGGGTTTTGTCGGCGAAGAGGTTGACCTTGTCGCTGCCGTACTGGAAGCGCTGCTCGCGCTTGTCCAAGGTGGCGAAGCTGGTGCCGGCATAGTTGGCTTCGTAGCCGAGCACGCGGTCCAGTTCCAGCGGATGGCCCACGGCCTCGTGGATGGTCAGCCAGGTGTGCGACGGATCCAGGACCAGATCGTACTTGCCGGGCTTGACCGACGGTGCCTTGAGCTTTTCCTGCGTCTGCTTGGCGGCGGCGATGGCGTCTTCGCGCATGTCATAGGACTGGCCGTAGACGGTGACGCCGTTGGGCAGTACGGTCTTGCCGGAGGCGTCGCCATCCAGGTATTCGTAGCCCAGGCCCATCGGCGAGGACAGGCCGGCACGGGTGCGGAACTTGCCGCTGGCCTTGTCGATGGCGGTGACCGTCATCGGTGCCCAGATGCGGTGCACGTCCTGGTCGATGTAGGAGCCGTCGGTGGAAGCGAAGTACTTCTGCTCGTTGACCAGGAACAGCATCGAATTGACGAAGCTGGCACCGGCACCGATGGCTGCGGCGTTCACGCCCAGCAGCAGATCGGCCTTGTCCTTGATCGGCACTTCCATCGCGTTCTTCTTGATCGGCGTGCGCCAGCTGACCTCGCCGTAACCCGGTGCCTTGGCGAACTGCACCGGCGCGGTCTGCACCTTGGCATTGGCCTTGGCAATGGCGGCGGCCTGCTGCGCGGCCTTGACCACGCCTGCCGGGCTCAGGTCATTGGTGGCGGCAAAGCCCCAGGCCCCATTGACGATGACGCGGATGCCGGTACCGGTGGACTCGGTATTCACCACGTTCTGGACCTTGTCCTCGCGGGTGATCACGAACTGACGCAGGTAGCGGCCGATGCGGACATCGCAGTAAGTGGCGCCTGCGGCACGTGCGGCATTGAGTGCGTCATCGGCCAGGCGCTTTTTCAAGGCTGGATCGAGTGCGGTCAACAGTTGTTCGGCGGCGATGGCCTTGCCGAAGAAGGACGGCACCATCAGGCCGCCAGCGGTAAGCCCGGTCAGGGCTAGGAAGTCACGTCTCTGCAAGGCTGCTCTCCACGGGGCAAGGCCCGCAAGGCGGGCGCTACGGCAACAAACGACGGTGGCTTCGCGGTGTTCTGCGAACTGTTCGATTCTTGCGGGCAGGTGTTTGCAGCGGTAGTGACTTTAGGCATGGAAGAGCCAATTTTTTTGAGGCTTCCTGCTAAAGGCAACCCCACCCCAACCCTTGCCTTCGCTGTGCGGAAGGGAGGGGGCACAAGCCAAGATCGTCAGCAGTTCCGCGATTGCACGGACCGCTCCCTCCCTTTCGCGCAGCGAAGGCGAGGGCTGGGGAGGGGTGTGCTCTGGCTCTCGCTTTGGCTTTGGCGGTAGCGGTAGCGGTTGCTTTGAAAGCCCCTCTCCCGCGAGGCGGGAGAGGGGTTGGGGTGAGGGCAAGCCCCTGCTTCTGCCCCTGCTTCAAGCCTTACCCCAACGACCGCGCCGTATTGATGATGTTCACCCCATCAAAGCGCGTGGTGGCCGAACCATGCGACACCGCAGAAACCTGCCCCGGCTGGCCCTTGCCGTCAAAGAACGAACCGCCCATGCGGAAATCGCGTTCATCGCAGATCGCGCTGCAGGCATTCCAGAACTCAGGCGTGCGGATCTGGTAGGCCGCATCCTCGACCATGCCGGCAATCTCGCCGTTCTTGATCTGGTAGCAGAGCTGCCCACCGAACTGCGCGTTGTAGCGCTGCTGGTCGATTGAGTACGAGCCACGGCCGTGGATGTAGATGCCGTTCTCCACGTTCTTGACCATCTGTGCCGGGGTCAGCGGCGTCTTGCCCGGTGCCAGCGACACATTGGCCATGCGCTGGAACTGCACGCTCTTCCACGAGTCGGCGTAGCTGCAACCGTGCGAGGCGTTCTCGCCAAGGATATGCACCTCATCGCGGGTGGCCTGGTAGTTGACCAGGATGCCGTCCTTGACCAGATCCCACTGCCTGGTCTTTACGCCCTCATCGTCATAGCCCACCGCACCCAGGCTGTAGGGCACGGTCTTGTCGGCGGTGAAGTTGACGATGTCGCTGCCCCAGCGGAAACCGGCCTCGCGCTTGTCCAGCGTGGCGAAGCTTGTACCGGCGTAGTTGGCCTCGTAGCCGAGCACACGGTCCAGCTCCAGCGGATGGCCGACGTTCTCGTGGATGGTCAGGAACAGGTTGGACGGGTCCAGTACCAGGTCGTATTTGCCCGGCTTCACCGATGGCGCGGTGAGCTTGGCGCGCGCCTGTTTGGCGGCGGCGATGGCATCTTCCACCGGGTCATAGGAATGACCGTAGGCCACCACGCCACCCGGCAGCTGGTGTTTGTCGGCGGCATTGCCCTCGAGGAATTCCCAGCCCATGCCCGCAGGTGCGGACAGTCCGGCACGGGTGCGGAACTTGCCGCTGGCCTTGTCGATGGCGGTGGCGGTGAACGGCAGCCAGATGCGGTGCACGTCCTGGTCGATCCACGAACCATCGCTGGAGGCGAAGTACTTCTGCTCGTTGACCAGGAACAGCTGCGAGTTGATGAAGTTGGCACCGGCATTGATTGCCGCCGCATTGATCGACAGCAGCAGCTCCACCTTGTCCTTGACCGGCACCGCCATCGCGTTCTGGCGGATCGGCGTCTTCCACTGCACCTCACCCACGCCCGGCGTGGGTGCCAGCTGCACCGGCCTGGTCTGGATCTTCGCGTTGGCCCTGGCAATGGCAATCGCCTGCGCCACCGCGTTGGCCACGCCCTGCGTGGTGGACTGGTTGCTGGCGGCAAAGCCCCAGGCACCATTGACGATCACGCGGATGCCGACGCCGGCCGACTCGCTGTTGGTGACGTTCTGCACCTTGTCTTCGCGGGTGACGATGGCCTGGTTGAGGTAGCGACCGATGCGCACGTCGCAGTAACTGGCGCCGCCCTGCTTGGCCAACGCCAGCACGGTGTCGGCCAGCAGCTTCTTCTTGGCCACATCGGCCGGGGCCAATAATTCTTCGGCGGCAATCAGCTGTGCATTGGGCAGCATGAAGCCGGCGAGGCCGAGGCCGGAGAGCGAAAGAAACTGGCGGCGTTGCATGATGGGCGGAACTCCAGAGCCAGCGATGCAATGCATCGCACAAGACCCTTGAATCTCGATGGCGCGGGGGTGCAGGCACAAGTGACCATGGTCATGCATGGCGCTAAACAGGCACTGCGGCACAATCTGCGCTGCATTCCCCCAGGCCGCCCGCGATGACCAGCAAGCCGTACTCCGAATCCTGCGAGCGCAACAGCGCACCCATCCTGCAGGTGCTGCAGCAGCATCTGGGCCAGGCCCGCACTGTCCTGGAGATCGGCAGCGGCACCGGCCAGCATGCCGTGCACTTTGCCGCTGCGATGCCATGGCTGCGTTGGCAGGCCAGCGATCACTGCGACTACCTGCCCGGGATACGCCAATGGCTGGACGAGGCGGCGCTGCCGAACACGCCTGCGCCGCTGGAACTGCAGGCAGTGATTGGCGAAGGCCTGCAGCCCTTGCCGCCGCTGCCGGTGCATGACGGCGTGGCCGGCTTCGATGCCGTATTCACTGCCAACACCCTGCACATCATGGGCTGGGAGGAGGTGCAGGCGCTGTTCGCCGGGTTGCCGTCGCTGATGGCGCCAGAAGGGTTGTTGGTCGCCTATGGCCCGTTCAACTACAACGGTGCCTTCACCAGCGACAGCAACCGCAACTTCGACGGCTGGCTGAAGGCGCGGGACCCGCGCTCGGGCATCCGCGATTTCGAGGCGGTCGATGTCCTGGCACGCGCGCAGCAGTTGGCCTTGCATGAGGACGTGGCGATGCCGGCCAACAATCGCTGCCTGGTATGGCGACGGATGCGCAGCTGAAGCCGGCCGGGCTAGGATGCGAAGACTTCAGGCAAGGGGCGGGGCGTGATGCACGGACGTAAGTGGTTGGTGGCGATGGTGCTGGGGCTTGCACCGCTGGCATGCGTACAGGCGCAGCCGTTGGATGCGCGGGCAGCGGCGGTGCAGGTGCAGGCAAGCTACCCGGGCGTGATCGAGCTGGAGGTGGATGCCAGCGACATCCAGCGCCGTATCCAGCGCGTGCACCAGCGCATTCCTGTAGCGGCAGGTGCGCTGACCCTGTGGTACCCGCAGTGGATCCCCGGCAATCACGCGCCGACCGGCCCGATCAACCAGATGGCCGGACTGGTCATCCGTGGCAATGGTCAGGTGCTGCAGTGGACGCGCGACTCCGGCGATATGTACGCGTTCAAGCTGCAGGTGCCCGAGGGCGTCAGCACGCTCGATATCGAGTTCCAGTACCTGTCACCGACCGCCAGCGATCAGGGCCGGGTCGCGATGACACCGAACATGCTCGATCTGCAGTGGCATCGCGTGCTGCTGTACCCGGCTGGCTATGACGCACGCGGCATCCAGGTCAAACCCAGCCTGCGCCTGCCCGACGGCTGGCAGAGCGGCACGGCATTGGATGTTGCACAGCGCAGCGGCGGCAATGAGCAGTACGCACCGGTGTCGCTGATGACCTTGATCGATTCACCGGTATTTGCCGGCCAGTACTTCAAGCGCTTCGCGCTGGACGAAGCATCCAAGCAACCGGTGTGGCTGGACGTGGTCGGCGAGAACCCGCAGGGCCTGCAGGCCGATGCCAAGGTGCTGGACGCGCACCGCGCGTTGGTGCGCGAGGCCGATGCGGTGTTCGGTTCACGCCCTTACACCCGCTACAACTTCCTGCTGGCGGTATCGGACGTGTTCAGCGGCATCGGCCTTGAGCACGCGCAGAGCAGCGAAAACGGCATGCACGACGGTTACCTGCGTGGCGAGCGACCCTTCCTCGACAATGATCTGCTGCCGCACGAATACGCACACGCGTGGGTAGGTAAGGCCTGGCGCCCGCGCCCGACCTGGGTGCCGCATTACAACGCGCCGATGCACAACGACGAGTTGTGGATGTACGAAGGCCAGACCCAGTACTGGGCAGTGGTACTGGCAGCGCGCTCCGGGCTGTGGAAGCCGGACTACGCGATGGCGATGCTGGCACAGCTGCAGGCCAACTACACAACACAGCCGGGCCGGCAATGGCGCGACCTGCACGACACCGTGCACCAGGGCATCCTCGACTTCAATTCCAAGCCGCAGGCATGGGCCGACTGGCAGCGTGCGTTCGAGTTCTATAACGAGAGCACCCTGCTATGGCTGGGCGTGGATGCACGCCTGCGCAGCCTGTCGAAGGGCAAGGTCACGCTGGATGATTTCGCCAAGCGCTTCCACCAGGGCGGAAAGCAGGGTGAGATTCGCCTGTACGATCGCGCTGACGTGATGCAGGGCCTGGAAGCGGTGCAGGCCGGCAACTGGGATGCCTTCATCGGCAGCCGATTGGATGCGCGTGATGGCAAGGCGCCGGATGGTTTGAGCGCTGCGGGCTGGGAGCTGTACTTCGACGACCAGCCGAATCTTGTGGTTGCCGATGGTGAGGCCGATGGCGCTACCGATCTGCAGTATTCGCTGGGTTTGAAGGTTGGCAGCGATGGTGTGTTGCAGGCGGTTGGTTGGGACAGCCCTGCATTCAAGGCGGGCTTGGCCAAGGATGTGACGATTATTGCGGTGAACGGTTTGGCCTACAGCGGTGGCCGGATCAAGCAGGCGCTGACGGACGGAAAGCAGAGTGGGGCGCCGATCGAGTTGATCGTGCGCCAGGCGGATAGCTTCCGTACCGTGCGTATCGATTACCGCGAAGGGCTGCGGTATCCGCACCTGCGGAGGATTGCAGGGACGGCGGATCTGTTGACGCGGATTTTGGCGGCCAAGCGGTAACGAACCACCAGCGCCGCTAGCTATCCCTTCTCCCGCGAGCGGGGTTAAGAACAGGCGCTTACGAGCCAAAGGCTCGTGACGGTTCGTACGCCCCGCGTGCTACGCGGGGCCGGGGCGCGGAGCGAGGTGCCCCGAAGGGACGGATGAGGGGAAGCTTTTAAAGCGTTGGGTCTGCTCGCTAGAAGCTTCCCCTCACCCCAACCCCTCTCCCGCAGGCGGGAGAGGGGCTTCTTGCGCCTCTAGCATTCCGAATACGTTGAGGCCTCAGTACTCCACCCGATACCCAACCCCAAACGTACGCCCCTGCGCCGGCACGCTGGAAATCTTGCCGTAGGTCGCTTCCGCCTGCTGGCCATACACGGTCTTGTAGTCGCGATCAGCCAGGTTATAGACCCCAACACTGAAACGCCCACCAGCCAGCGGCAGCTCCCCAATCAGATCGAACACCGCATAGCCGCTGATCTTCGCCGCCGGTGTCGCGCGGATGGTCGGGCTGACCGATGCCAGCTGCGCGTCACGCCACGCATCATCAGTGCCACCGACGGCCTGGCCCTGCAGGCGCAGCAGACTATCGTTGGCAAAGCGCCACTGACCATGCACGCCTGCCTTCAACGGCGATACGCGGAACGCGTTGAGCTCGCGCCACTGGCCGGCCGCATCACGGTACTGGCCGTGGGTGCTGGCCACGCTCGCACCCAGCTCCAGTTGCGCGGTAGGCGTATAGCGCAGGTTGGCTTCCACGCCGTAGACGCGCTCATCGGTATCGGCTACCGACACGCTGTAGTTGCGGTTGAACTGCACGGTCTTGTCCGAGCGGTTGTAGAACGCGGTCACTGCGCTCTGTAGCTGCGTGTTGTTCAAGCGCCAGCCCAGCTCGTAGTTGTCGACCTTGATCGGGCCGATGTTGCGGCTGTCGATGACGAAGTTGGCTGGCACGTCACGCAGCATGCGCTGCGTATCGGGCAGGCTGAAACCCTGCGAGAAGTTGGCGAACAACTGCTGCGCATCGCTGAACTTGTAGACCACGCCGGCATTGAACAGCGTCTGCGAATGCCGCACGCGGCCACCGGCCAGCAGCTGCGGCTGATAGCCGACCACCGCGTCGGCAGTGATCGCCTCGGTGTAGGGCAGCGAATCGTCCACGTTGTTGCGCAGGATCTGGTGACGCACACCGGCCTGCACGCTGAAGCGTTCGCTCAGTGCATGGTCGGCCTGCAGGAACAGACCGGTGGTGTCCACACGCACATCCGGGCCCATCGCGTATTGCGCGGTCGGCACATAGTTCAAGCCATTGCTGGCGATGAAACGGTTGATGTCGTACATCTGCCCGCGTTGGCTGTCCTCTTCGCGCTCATGGTCCACGCCGTAGGACAGCTGCAGGCTGCGCCCGCCGATATCGAAACCCTTGTGCAGGGCGCTGCGCAGGCCCCAGACGTCGATGTCGGTATTGGACTGCATGGCCACATAGGCATAGCCACCGGGCAGCGCCGGGTGCACCAGCGTCGATACCGACGGGAACCAGCGGCCCTGCTCATTACGGTAATAGGCTTCCACGCTCAGCTCCTGGCCGCCGAGTACATCGCGGTTGCGGTACTGCGCATTGACGCCTTGGTGGCGGGTACGCGGCTGTGCGTTCAACTGCAGGCCATCGACGGCGTTGTGGCTGGGCTGGTAGGCGGGGTTGAACAGCACCGCCAGGCGCGGGCCGTAGTCGGGGCCGTAGTCGCTGTCCTGCTGGTCGTCATACCAACGCACGCCGAGGCTGAGCTGCTGGGCCGGGGTAAGTACCCACTCCAGGCGCGCGTTGAGTTCCTTGGTCTCGGTGTCCTGGCGGTCGGTCTGGGCGATCTCCGGGCCGATGCGGCGGCCATGCGCATCCAGCGATGCGCCCTGGCGGCCATAGGCGATACCAAAGGCACCGCTGAAGCTGTCACCGCGCACGGTCATGGTCTGCGCGGCGTTCCAGGCCAGGTTGTCGCTGGATACATCGGAGGGCGTGCGCAGGCCGAGCTGGCTGGCCAGCTGCACCGGCGCGTCGCCCGGCTGCAGGGTGATGATGTTGATGATGCCGCCGCTGGCACCGGCGCCGTACAGCGCGGTGGCACCGGAGATCACCTCGATGCGCTCGATCATCGTCGGCGAGATGCTGTTGAGCTGGCGTGAGCCATCGCGTGCACCGGTCAGCGGCACGCCATCGATCATCACCTGCACACTGCGACCACGCATGGTCATGCCGTAGTTGCTGGTGGTGCCACTGGCCGGTGCCAGCGACGGCACCAGCTGGCCGAGGATGTCGGCGGTGCTGCGGCCGGCAGCGGTCTGCTGGACGATCTGCTCACGCTCGATGGCGTACACGGTGCCGGCGATCTCGGCCACGCTGCGTGCACCGCGCACGGCGGTGACGCTGACGGCATCCAGCTGGCGGGTGCCGCTGGTGGTGTTGGCCTGTGCTGCCAGCTGGCCACTGATGGCCAGGCTCAGCAGGGCGAGCGGAAGCGTTGCTGCGGTATGCCGCATGGTGTCCTCGGAACGTATCAGGGAGAAGAAGGAGAGGGCGCGAAGCGGCGCAGCAGCGGCCGGCACAACAGCAACCCAAGCGCGGAGACGATCGCCAGCGCCACGTAATAAGCGGGGTAACCCAGGCCCTTGGCGAGGAAGCCGGACAAGGCACCACCGATGAAATAGATCAGCAGTTCGAAGCACACCAGCAATGTGAAGTCGGTGCCGGCCTGCTCGCGCGAGCTGATCCGCATGAACAAGGCATACAGGCTGGTCATGGCGACATAGCGCAGGGCGAGCAGGGCGATCACCAGCGCGCCAAGCCAAAACTGCGATGAGGCAAGCACTCCGCTGTACAGCAAGGCGGCCAGCAGCACATACAGCAGCGTGCGCCACCAACCGGCGTGCATCAGCAGTTGTTCGGCGCTGCGCTGCTTGAGCAGCCAGGCCGCGCCCACCGCAGCCAACATGCCAACGCCGGCACCGCCCACCGAGATCAGCAGGCCGATCTCGGTCAGGCTCCACTTCTGGTCGACCAGCAGCGGATTGACCATCGCCATCGCCGGTGCTTCCACCATGCGATACAGGACGATCAGCAGCAGCGCCCAGCGCAGCTCGGGCCGGCGCAGCGCACGCAGCACGCTCGGCCGCTGGCTGGCCGCCGGCCGTGGCACCTCGTTGATCTGCTGCACGGCGAACAGGGTCAGGGCACTCATCGCCGCCAGACTCAGCAGGGCCACGTTCCAGCCGCGCGTTTCGTACAGCCACAGCACGCCTGCGCCGCCGACCATGCTGCCCAGCGCCACGCCCACGCTCTGCGCCATGCTGCCGAGGCGGTGCTCGGCCGGTGCCAAGGCTTCCACCGTATAGCCATCGATGGCGATGTCCTGGGTGGCGGCGATGGTGGAGATCCACATGCCGACCAGCACGAACACAGTCAGGCCATGGTCCAGACCAGTGAAGGCCAACACCAGGATGCCGACCAGCAACAACAACTGGGTCAGCCACAACCAGCTGCGGCGACCGCCCAGGGCTGGCAGATGCCAGCGGTCCACCAGCGGTGCCCACAGGAATTTGAAGGCCCACGGCAGATACAGCAGCGACAACATGCCGATCCAGCGCAGGTCCACGCCCTGGCTGCGCAGGATGGCTGGTACCGCCACGTTGTAGAAATACAGCGGCAGCGCGTGGGCCATGTACAGCACCACGATGACGCCCAGGCCGAAACGCGAGGCCGCGCCGTGCTCAGTACGCATCGGCATGCTCCAGCTGTTGGCCGACCCAGCGCATGCCGTCGGCGTCGTCAGTGGTGACGTAGTAGGGCACGCCCCAGGCCGCATGCAGGGCCGGTGTATCCAGCCGCTGCTGCTCGGCGGCGCTGCTGGCGATGCGCACCAGGCCCTTGCAGTAAACGCGGAAGGCGGGCTTGTGCTGCTTGTACCAGAGCGCCTGGATGGCGCGGTAATCGTCACTGAAGCTGGCGCCGGGCTCGGTGCTGGCAATGAAGTAGAACGGCGTGGCGGCCACGATCAAGGCTTCCACGCGCTGCAGCCAGTGGCGGATCTCGTCCGCGCTGACCGCATCGTGGAAGACGGCGCGGACCACGGCCGCCTGCTTGATCGTCAAACCCATTGCCACTGACCTTCACTGAATACGGGGCAGGGCCGTCCATACGCGGCCCCTCAAATAAGAATAGTTATCAATACCATTGAAAGTTTAGGCGCAGCGAAGGAAAATTTAGGCAGGACCATATTCCGGGATGCCCTGCATGCAGGTTTTCACCTGCGCCGAACTAATGACCGCCGCAAACGCGCTGGGCGGGCAGGTTGATTTCGACGCCGGCATGGCCGACGCCACGCCAGTGCTGGCGGGCTGGCAGCAGGTGCATGCGCTGGACGATGGCGTGTCGCTCTACCTGAGCCGCAGCCGCGACATGGTGGGCGGCTGCAGCCTCAACCGTCTGGCACCCGGCATCACCGCCGGGTTCCTGGTGGATGGCGAGGCCGACGTTGCCATCGGCACGCATCGCTTGCGGCTGGAGGGTAACCATCGGCGAATGCCGACGATGTTGGTCCACCTGCGTGAGGAAGACAGCTTCCAGCGCCATTGGCAGGCCGGGCGACAGGAAGGCAAGGTCAGCCTGCATCTCAGCGGTGACTGGTTGCAGCGGCAGCTGCAGGCCGATTCCCGTGGCAGCGCCCGATTGGCACGCGTTTTTCATGGCCACGCCGACAACCATGCATGGCGGCCACCGGCGCCGTTGGTGCAGCGTGCAGCGCAGCTGCTGGAGAACAAGGCCGGTTCGCTGCCATTGCTGCGCCGCCTGCAGCAGGAAAGCTTTGCCCTGGAACTGGCGGGGGACGTGCTGCAGACACTGGCCAGCGAGGGTGGCGAAAGGCCTTTGGGCTCACACCTGCAGCGCTGCGTCACCCGCCTGCACCAGTGGTTGCAAAGTGGAGAGGCCGACACACTGAGCATCGCGCAGATGGCACGCCAGCTCGGCACCAATGCAGTGGACCTCCAGCGTGGCTTCCAGCATTGCCATGGCCAAAGCATCGCCAACTACCAGCGCGAGCTACGGCTGGAACGCGCCCGCCAGGCACTGCTACGCCAGCGCGTTCCCGTGGATGTAGCTGCCACCATCGCCGGCTATGCGCACACCAGCAGCTTCAGCGCCGCATTCAAACGCCAGTACGGCACATCACCCTCGCAGCTGAAGTAGCCAACACAGCGTTGTAGACGCTGCGGCGGTTGTGGGAGCGGCGTAAGCCGCGAAGCCACCAAACCAAAACGCCTGCACGGTCCGCGCATTCAATGATGCCAGCTGGCAGCGAACGAACTGATCAACAAACGCGCAGAACGTGATCATCGCGCCGAACGTTCCGATAGACAGCTCGTGGCATGAAGCCACCACACCGTGCGACGCAGTAGTCGCATGTTGCATGCAGAGATCACACCCACTTCGTGCACGCCTAGCAGCCGAACACGATGCCAATTCATACCGATGAATTGGCAAGTCGAAGACATCACTGCATGACCGTCAGCGCAGAAGCGAACGCCTGTTCACCCGTAAATTTTCACTTCGTATCTGCATAGATGACTGCGCACATCACGCATTGGTCCATCAAATTCAACGGCATTCCTTGAGCTTGCTGAATTCAAGCAACAACGCTGCTCATTCAAGCACCTTCACAGTTCATTTATCTGTGCAAACGTCAGCTGAAAGCGCATCACGCTGCTCTGCAAAAACGTAGCTATATTCGAGATCCCCCAAACGTAGGAGGAAGTGGAATGTTCATGACCAAGCAGAAAATGGTGATGGCGCGTACGCTCGGCGTGGCAGTCGTCGTCATGAGCCTGGCGTCCTGTGCAACCTATAAAGAAGAGTTCGCAGGGATCAACTCACGCCTCGACCAACTCGACACGAGGGTGCAAGGCGCAGCACAGAGCGCCGAGTCCGCCAATCAGTCCGCACAGCAGGCAAACCAACGGCTGGATCAAATTGAAGGTCGCGTCCAGCAACTCGAAAGGGCACCACGCCGCACACCGCGCGGCTGATCGCTCCGCTCGATTCATGATGAATACCTGAATTCAGGATCCGGTGGCCTTTACCGGCCACTGGCTTCCTCCCTCAGTCAGTCTTCACCGCAAGGAACCGTCCCATCCGTACGCACACCTACCCTGTAATCCTCGCCGCCTTTGGCGTGCTGGCGTTCGCGAGCATCGACGCGGCCAGTGCCAAGGATGCCACGGTGCAACAAACGGCAACCGCCGTCGATCAGCTTCCACCGGACCAGAAGGTGTCGGACACGGTGATTGAACTCGCCGGCTGGGTTGTCGCAAGCAAGGACAACCAGGGCTATCCCTTCGCGATCATGGACAAGGCCGCTGCACAGATCCTGGTGTTCAGCGGCGACGGCCGACTACGCGGCGCCACGCCTGGACTGTTTGGCTCGGCAACCGGCGATCACGTAGCCCCCGGCGTCGCCGGTCTCGCGCTGCGCGAGATTCCGGGCCGCGACCGCACCACACCTGCGGGCCGTTACATCGGCGGCTTCGGCCCCTCGCTCGATGCGGGCCGCGTGCTGTGGGTGGACTACGATTCCGCAGTCTCCATCCATCCCACCGCTACCGGCGTGCCCGCCGAGCGACGCGCAGAGCGCCTCGCATCACCAACACCGGACGACAACCGTGTCACCCACGGCTGCATCAACATCGCGCCGGACTTCTACGAACAGATCGTCAGCCCGACATTCGAGCGCGGCGGCCTGTTCTACATCCTGCCGGACAAGGACAGCCTGGAAGCGACCTTCCCGGAGTTCGCAAAGAGTCGCGCCGCCGGGAAAGACAGCGAAGGCAAACACGCCGGGCGCTGAAGACGGTGCCCGGCCTGCGCATCCGCATCAAAAGCGAGAGGCTCTTTCTTTTGTAGGAGCGGCGTAAGCCGCGAAGCAAGCACCGCCTATCGACCTACCAATGCAACCGAATCAATCCACAGTCCTATCAACAAAACCGCGCGTATAAGGCAACACCTCCAAACTACGCCGATCCACCTGCGCCAAAACTTCGTTGGAGCCAAACGCAGGCTCCCAACCCAATGCCCGCCGGATAGCGGCATTGTCGTAAACCCGATCAATGACCGATGGCAGCGGCCAACCACGCCGCGCATGTTCGGCAACCAACTCCGGGCAGCGCAGACGCAGAACTTCAGCGGCATCACGCCCCAACTGCTCAAGGTCCTCCCGCCGAAACGGCGTCGAGCCGCTGACGACAAATTTACTGAATGATCCAGCCGGCAGGGCCAACGCCGCCACATGCGCATCAGCAACATCGCGGACATCAATACCGCGGTGCAGGCGCAGCACCGACATCTGATCCGCAGGTTGCGGGAAACAGCGTGACATGCGGATGACGCTACGTGTCAGCCCTGCACCGGACCACTCGGCCAGGATCTGCTCGGCTTCCAGCTTGGTGCGGTGATACACAGTCTTGGGTTGCGGAACCACGGATTCGTCGATCCAGGTGCAACCCTGCTCGGCGACAGCATCGCCATACAGTGCGGTGGTACTGGTGTAGACCACGTGCTTCACACCAGCCTGCTGCGCAGCTTCCAGCAACTGCTGCACACCCGCCACATTCACCCGCTCGAACTCGCGATCAGATACCAGGCCGACATGCGGCGCATGGTACGAGGCGGTGTGGAAGACCACGTCCACACCCTGCAATGCCGAGTGCAGCAATCGGCTGTCGGTGAAGTCACCAATAAGCGACGAGCAGGAGAAAGGGGAGCGGTCGAGGCCAATGACCTCATGGTTTGCTGCAATCGTGCTGTAGATTGCGCGGCCAATCCGGCCTGAGCTACCGGTGATAAGAGCTTTCACGGAAAAGTGCGTCTGGCGCCCGGGATCTGCAGGGATGGAGGCATGGTAAATCGCTGCTGCGTCTGCGGCTAGCTAGCGCGCGCACTTACCGGGTCGACGGGCACGCCGGTGTAGTCGCCAATTTCTTCATGAATAAAGGAAATCGCCAAATTGGTCTCTTGCTTTAGGCCGGTGCGCTGACTAATTCCCGTGTCCATGTCAGCGACAGCTGCTCCTCGGTACGACCAAGGTTGCGGGCGCAGCCTCTGTGAGCTTCTGTCAATTAGACGCGTGTTCTGCGACGCCGGATATCCAACCACGAGATATTGACGGCCCCTCATCGTCCCTCGATTCTGAGATACCTGGCGCGCGTCGACAAATTCAACGGCGTCACCCAACCCAGCAATCGCTTGATCGTTGAGTCGTTGGAAAGCGAAGTCGTGCTTGTCTTTGCCTCGGCTTCCGTCGACCTTCATCGTCACCAGAAAGTCGTCCATGATTTGAATCAGGCCGCTGCCTCCAATGATGGCGAAGCCAAACTCTTTTGCATCGTCAATTACGAGCGCGGCTGTCACAAGATACTTCCGGCCTTCAACCTCAAGGAATGTACAGCTTCCATATGCAATGAACTGCTTCTTTGCGTTGTACCCGTAGATGATTCCGACTGACTTCTTAAAGCGTTCTCCCACTTCCGTTTGGCATTCCTGCGCGCGCTGTTGTACTGCTTCTCTGATTGGTTCAATTTTGCACAATTCTCCTCGAAGTAAGAGTGATGACGGCTTCAGTGCGTTGATTGCGCGTTATAGCGCGTAAAATACAGTTTGTCTCTGCCCTTCTCGCGAGGCAAGACAGCGGCGGCTCCATGCTCCACGGGTAACAATGTCCGTCTCTGGGCGAAGGGGGCATTCGGGCTTTCGGGGCAAAAAGACGGGTGCTAGCGTCCGCTTTCGACCCAAAGCGGTCGTACACAGTCTAGGTATAGCTGGGCGATTCAGAGCCGTACAAACTTCTGCGCACCAGCCTGAGTTGTGCCCCTGTGGCGCGTCTCCTTCATGCACTCGATAGCATAACGGCAGCTTCGCTGGTGTATCAGCTCCGTCGTGCGATCACAGCTACAATCCAGATTCACCGAGAACGCGGGATTAATAATGACCGATCGTCAATACTCTGAAGATGAAATCAAAGATCTGACTGACAGGGTATTCTTGCTGCGTCAGAGCATCGAAGAAGGAAAAATTCACTTTGCGAGCCATCTGATTAATGGATTTATTGAAAGCTACGAGGCAATTCGGCTGACAGATGATGGACTTGTAGATCCGAAAACTGTCGATGGCCGAATCCGGAGCGCCACCCTAGCCATAAAGCACTTCAAGTACCGCGAAGATCTGAAAAACGACATAAGTGTCGGTGAAATTCAGAATTTGTACTTCGAGATGCTGTTTACCCAATTTGGCCCGATTTATGAGCGCATGCAAAAAAACGGCTTAAACCCCCACCAGGCTAGCGTGGCACTTGTAAAAGATCCTAATTTTATAAAAAGTGTAAAAATGGGGCTGCCGGAGCTTGGAAAGGAGGTGAAATCTTTCTGGGAGAGTGCCGCCGAAGCGGGCGCTTTTCATTTGCAGGATGGCGGGCAATTGAAGGCAACATTCTCTGGAGACCTTTTTCCGTCGCACCTGGAAAACGTAGTTTCTACAGCTGGCCTGTATGTAGACACAATAGTTCTGCCATGCCCCATTCTTCGCATTGCACCCCTTCAAGGATTCTATCCGGAAGCTGAGATCGCTCGCCTGTTGGTCAAGCACGTCTTGACGGCGATGACATATCGTGATGTTGCTACTGCCGATATTAGCCCGCCCATCGTATTGATTTTGCCTCACCACGGCGATGTTGTCAGAGGTGAGAGCAACGACATTGTTGTCCGTGCGACGCCAGCCATCCTGAAGCATGGCGCATACCTGTTTGACCGGAATTTTGCGGATATCGATGACTACGAAGAGTTCTGTGCAGCCCTGAAGACGATCCCACAGGTTATTGCGGAGCTCAAGAGACCCGATCGCATCCTGTTTGATTCGGAATGGGATTTAGGAGCAGAAGCACAGTTGGCACGTCTGATGAAGGATCCGCTCCCCACGCTACCTGGATCTGACGGCAACAGCGCTGGAGTTCAAGTCTTTAACACGAGCGTAGGTCGAATGCCTCAGGCACTAGGCTCTCGAGACGCTGCACTGAATTTTGGGGGAACCCCATTAATTGGAGCAGAGACATCTTGGAGCTACTACACGTGGTTCCTAGAATATGAGTCAGCTATTTCAACTCAAGAGTTGCTTGGTGGCAAGTCGTCGCATGTCACTCGTGCGCTCGTAGCAGAGGGAGCCAAGAATCTGTCTTGGCTTGGGAACGTTCCACCGGAAACAGTCCTCGATATCCGCAAAAGAGGGCATGCTGAGGAACTCCGACATATCCTAAGTGCAGGTCTCGATGAGCTCATCGCGCTGAAGTCGGATAACTACTTTCAGACGTCTAATCGCGTTGTTGATAACCTCGACCGTGCCTTCGAACAACACGAACGGCAGCTCCTCGAAGCAAGGAACAAAAAGTTGAAGCTCTACGGGATTGATGTCGGTAGCTTCGTAGCGACCGGCGCCATCGCAGTCACCGCCGCCGTGACAGGAAACGTCGCATTGGGAGTTACGTCTGCGGTTCTTGGAATGGGAGGCCTACCGAATTTGCGAGATATCAGATCGAAGTTTAAGGAGCAGGCGGCTGCAGACGAGGTGCGTAAGAATTCACCAACAGGTCTGCTCTTTAGACATGTGCGGAAGTAGCGATGGCTATCAAGCTTGGACGATTCAGATCCTTGGCTTCGGCGCCGCAGCTTGGACTTCAACTAGTCAATAAGTCCAAGTTGGCGGTAGCACCCGTCTAGCAGTTCATTGAAGTCGACGCCGCTTCGCAGCGCGGCTTAACTCAGGCGTTCCGATGTCTGCTTCTGGCCGAAAGTGGACATACGGATATCGAGCGATTGTGGAATATGATTCCGATCATTTCTTTCCGGACAGATACTTCGCTGTCGGAATCTTGAGGAATGACACAATCAAAAAGGGCGTACGGGCGGAGGGATACGACCCAATTCAGCACGCCCGGCGTCCATTCCAGAGAGGCCGAGCAATTGGGTAGGTGATGCTGCCTTGTCGAGGCCGCCACGAATGACGACAAGGTCGCAATCCCTGTCTTCGATGCCATTGGTCGTGCAAATCTTTAGTTTTGCCCCCCGGTAGTTGTCATTATTTTCGGAGAACTCGATTACCTTGCCTGATAGAATTTCAAATTTCCGGTAGTGCTTTGATAGCGGATATTGTAGCAGTTGCTCAATTAGCAAAACCATGAACCGGTTGAGCGCATATGCCTTAGTAAAATGTCCTGATTGACTGATCAGAGTTACCTTAACGACATCTTCTCGGATCAAATCATTCAATGCTTTATGGAGCGCAACCGATTCGGCTGCAATCAGGTCGGCTGCAATACTAATAAAGACCTTGTCAAGGGCCTCAAATATGTGCGTCTTGTGAGTCCAGATAGCACCACCCGTCGTATACCCATCCGCCGCAGTTATCTCAGCCATGGCCTTGGTTACGTGCAGGGATTCCAGTAAATCTCCTTTAGTTATCATGAAATCCCACGCTGCAAGTGCATGTGGAATGTCTGCGCGAATGAGGCAGCGCAATGCGTCCTGCATTGCGCCGTCTCCAGAACCCAGGATCCCGACGCGAGGCGGTTCATTGAAGCCAAGCTTCTCATTTGCAATAGCGTCGGACTCCCAGAACGGAACGTGCTGATAGCTGCTGGATGGAACCTTGTTTTCTGCGTACTCCGTCGTCTCGCTCGCGAAGCCAACTGCATAAATGACATAGCGAAAGCCGAATCCGCTGATCGGCAGCGCTACGCCTTCTTCGTCCAGATCCACCAAGGGTAGTGAACAATCGTTCAGTGGCACGCCATGAATACTCACTTTAGCTGAAAGCAAATTACGCAAGGATTCCTTACTCGATTTACTTAGTTTTGTCTTTACAGCTAGATGACCCAGCTCATAACTTCCGGACCCGTTGCGTAGATTCTGATAATTGCGCTCCCAGTCGGTCAGGTCACTATGCATTGCGCGCTTAACTTTCGAAGCGAAGTCTTGGATCAACTTTGGAGCATCGAATGAGAGCTGCAGTGCGTGTTCTGAAGCATCCTTCATGTCGAGCAGGTGCGGGGAATCTAGTGGATAGTTGTGGCGAGCATGATTGGGGTGGGGCCACTCATACATGCCAGTACTGACATAACGGCTTGCGCGTGATGCAAGAACCCCGCCAGGCACCTGAGTACCCTTTTCTATCAAAATGAAGCTAATCCCTAGATCATGGGCCTCTTTTGCAGCCGCCAGTCCCGCCATCCCCCCGCCGCAGATCAGAAGCTGAAAATCCTCCCTGTTTTCTGGAGCCCCACTCTTGACCAGTTCCACTTCAAGCAACGTTCTCACCAGCATCTGTGCGCGAACCACTTGGTCACGCAAGCTAATGTGAGAGAAACGATAACTCAGATCGAATTGACGAGGCGCGATCTTGTGCGCTAGCAGCGGCAATGCATCGATTCCCGAACCGACCATCATACTTGCTCCAGAATGGCATCGTATATATCGCCATCGATCGAAAAGAGGACGGGGTGATTCAACAATTCTCGCGCACCTCCTGCGCCGCTCCCGCCTCCGCCCGATGGTCCGTCGCCAGCTCCACCATTTCCGCCTCCAGCACCATCGCCAGAACCCTCACGATGCCCCTCCCCATCCCGGCTATGGCCCAAATAGTCTAGGCGCAGTTCCTCATCACTGTGTACCGGCAGTACTGTCGATTGCGCGCTTTCGAATCCTTCACCCCCGCGCCTGACTCGATCCAATGCATCCAGAATGACATCGTCTAAATCGGCTCTCCATTCCCCGTTGTAAACCTCGACAACACCAGCGGGACCGATGTTTAAGGCAATCAACGTGTCTGCAGAATAACCGCGGAGCCGTCGATCAGGCACCTCATTATCGCCATCAAAAAACAGTACAATGGCGATGAACTTGCCACTGCTGCGATGCCAATAGTGCATATTCCAAGTGTAGTTGTAAGGATAGTCCCAGTGATCGTCCAGTCCGTAGAGCTTTGCCGCCAGCATCTGTCCGATGGTATGCCGCTGCACTGCTGAGAACCGTGTACGGGGCGCGAGCCCCAACCGCAGCAAGTCGTCTATGTATGGATTGGTATTCGGGTTGAACACGCGGCTCATCGAGGCCTACTTCCGTCCGTAGCTGAGATAAGCATTCTTACTTCAGATCGCCATGGTCGTCCAGTCCGCGGTCCATAATGCAAGTGCGATGTGCAGGATTAACTTTTGCCATGGATAGCGGTCGCCGTTACTACCAACTACCACTGGAAAGTCCGGCTCCTATCCGCTCCTTCCAGTCCTTTGTCGGAGTAAACACTTTGAAACCCTTGTCACACATAATTCCCGCTGCCAACCAGGAAGCGGATGTTCTCTAGCCATAGTAGCCGTGGCTCGGCAAACATGTAAGCTAACGCATAGCTGCGTTGAGAGGGGGGGCTGATTATCTGGACACACACTCGATTGCCGCGCTGAAGGTGGGCTATCGATGGATGCTTGGAAACCCGATGAGGTTCGAGCTGCTAGGCGGACCAACCACGTTTGTGGCAGAACCTGCGCTTTTGTCGACTCCAGAATTGCTACAGCTCGTAACAGAAGACTATGTTCGGCCATGCGGTAGATGGATGCACTTCAGTTTCAAGTAAATACCTAGGGCATGCTCGCGGCGAAAGCCTAAAGCATCATCTTTTAGAGAGCGGTTCGGAGGAATCATGCTTCGGTTCATCTTGATAGTTGGAACGATGCTACTTGCCACTGGATGTGTCCATTTCCCTCCCGCGGGCGCCAATCAGGTGGATTGCAACCTCAACCGTTTTGGAAACGACCCCAGCCTCATGACCGAACGCGGCAAATCGGCGACGGTGAAGGTAATTCAATTTACAGATGACGGTCTCTATACAGATCGCTGCGATTTAACGGACGTGCTGATTGAGCTTCAACAACCAAAGCCACAAATGGTTGTCCTCTACGTACATGGGTGGAAGCACAATGGAGCGAGCGATGACTCTGACCTGATCGAGTTCGGTCGTTTGATCAACACCCTAGCTTCGGATGAAGCTGCACGTGGCCATGATCGGCGTGTTGTCGGGATATACGTTGCCTGGGACGCAAAGCGTACCAGTGCTCCCGTCTTAAAGGAACTCACGTTCTGGGGAAGAAAGCGTGCAGCAGACCGCGTGAGTCAATCTGCTGCAATTACCAGGTTACTAGGTGCGATCGACAGCATTGCAGAAAAAAGAGCTAACCCGAGCGATCTGACCATTTATGCCGGACATAGCTTCGGCGCGCGTATCCTCTACTCGGCGACGGCCCAACTATTGGTTCATCGCCTTCAGCTTGCTCATCCCGGAGTAAGGGGAGACCCGTTCGGGCCGGTAAGTGGCACGGGAGATCTCGTGCTTTTGATTAACCCTGCATTTGAGGCCTCGTTGTACTCGGTATTTGCGACTCAACAGAGTCGCTGGCAAGAACCTTTTCTCCCCTCACAACTTCCCGTCCTGCTTGCAATTTCAGCAGAGAATGATCGTGCTACAAAAACCGCCTTTCCGATAGGCCAATTGGCAGGATTGGAGTTCGCCCGAAGTCGACGAACTACGCTTGGAAACTATAGCCAATACATTACGCACCAATTGAGTCCGTGCGGAACGGATACGCCTTTAGTATGTGACAGATCGTCACTTGAGAATTTCTGCGCCAAAGGCATCTGTCTGACGCGAAACATAGACAAAAGTCTACCCCACAACCCTTTTATTGTTGCGCAAGCCGATTCAACAATAGTCGACGGTCACGGAGGCATATGGAAGCCGCAGTTCGTACAGTGGCTCGCCAGTTTCATCAGCGAATTGGATGAAAGAAAATCCAAATCTGTAAAAGAGTAGAGCAGCTTTCCACTGAGCTCTTATAAAGTAACGTGCGATAAGTTGGAGCATGTCCGTTCGGTGCCTAACGTTGCTGAGTAACTGTTCGTAGCATCCAGTTGCTCCCAGATCGACGCAGCCTCTGAACGACAATGATCAACATCCATACGGGGCAAGTGGCTTGCAAGACCGTCAGCGCATAGGGTCGTGTGATGAGTGTTGCCACCTGCATCCGCTGGAGGTCCGCTTGCGGTCACGAGCGGACCTACTCAACTCTGGTATCAAGCCGAACCTCGAAGCAGGTTCGGCTTGAGCGAATTGTTAGACACTGATCCGTTGCTGGTTATCGTACCAAAGACCATCTCGATCCGTGAGCGATACAAACTTCGCTGATTCAGCCCAGCCGGAATACACGGCGGCATCATCAAATTCATCGAGATCAACCCATACAAGTTTTTCGCCATTGTTTTCTTTGGGGAGCACCATGAACAGCACCCACACTTCTCCATCAGAGTAATGGCTCTCTATGAATGACTTCAGTGCGCGATACTGGTCAAGCTCCCGGTCCGAGAGACGAAATATTGTTCCATTCTCTGTGGAATGGTATTTTGCATCCAAAAGCAAGATGTCATCGCCGTCCTTATTTTCAGCGATAAAATCTGGTCTCTTTCCACCGCGTTCCCGAAGTTGTTTTGAAAGAGTCCCGCGTCCCTGATTCACGGGCTCGTAGATCCATTGTCTGTCCTGCAGCCATCTCTCTGCGTGCTGCTCACCATCCTCACCAGCGGCTTGAGGGTCCTGCTTT
Organism: Stenotrophomonas sp. STEN038; assembly: GCF_056759895.1. Taxonomy (NCBI): domain Bacteria; kingdom Pseudomonadati; phylum Pseudomonadota; class Gammaproteobacteria; order Lysobacterales; family Lysobacteraceae; genus Stenotrophomonas; species Stenotrophomonas sp. STEN038. Next base: position 109,002 of record NZ_JBRRDW010000003.1, on the reverse strand, counting down.
CTCAACATCACACGGAGCTTTTGCAGACGCTCGTTCATTCTTGTGATAGTCCTCTTTCCATTTCTAACTCCCTAATAGCCGTCTCCGTGGCCACGGCTAAACGACTTATCCACGAAATGGGATTTCCCTTGATACAGCTAGAGCTTAGACCGGCCGGGTCCAGGCAACAAGACAACGCACTACCGGATCCAGCGGTAGGCTGGGCGACCGCTCCAAGCTCGCACCGATAGACGTGGAGATGTTCTCTTTGGGTCGTTAGCGGACATTGAACAGAATTCGCATGTTTCCAAACTCAGCTCCTGACGAGTCCAGCGGATCCCAAACCATCGGAAGGTTGGAACACATGCTCAAGATCATGGTCTTTGCGATTGCGCTGCTAGTTGCAAGCAGCGCAATCGCGTGCGACCGCCCCATCCGCTCATGCGAAAAAAAACGCCGCCTCTGGCGGAAATTCAGAAGCTGCCTCCCGACGACGTGATTGGTGAAACCGCGGATGTGGAGCCGCAACCGGTGGAGAAGGTCCCCCAGTTTCCACGCAGCATCTGGATGCGCTCCAGCAGCCTGACCTGCGTCGTGGTTGTCCTGGACGAAACGGGCAAGCCGCAGGACTCCATCGTTTCCTATCCGTCCCGAATGGGGCTGACCGATCAGGAGAAGCAGGTGATTCTTGCCGTTCAATGGACGCCGGCACAGATTGGCGGGCAAGTGCGGCCCTCCTTGGTGTCCATGGACTTTGAGATCCGCTGACGCAAGCTCAGTCGGCACCGACCCGCAGCTTCAACCTCGGCGCTGAAGCTCAGACCGCGCCATGCAACCCATAGGTTGCATGGCGCAGAGGCAACGTATCCGTTGCCTGCTCAGATCGCCTGCACGATATGCAGCGCCTTCGGGTTGCGCCACGTCGCCAACAGTGTCGCCTCGCGCGCCTTGGCTTCATGCAGGTGCGCTTCCTTGACGTGGCCGTAGCCGCGGATGTGCTCGGGGATGCTGGCTATATCCACCGCCAGTGCGAGACGACGCGCATCCAGGCCGCTGATCAGTTCCTGCAGGGTCTTCTCGTAGTCAGCAATCAACTGACGCTCGCCGCGGCGTTCCTCGGTGTAACCGAACACGTCGAAGCGGCCACCGCGCAGGCCCTTGAACTTGGCCAGCAGGCCGAAGGCCTTGAACATCCACGGGCCATATTCCTTCTTCTGCAGCTGGCCGTGCTCGTCGCGCTTGGCGAACAGCGGCGGGGCAAGGTGGAAACGGACCTGGTAGTCGCCTTCGAACTTCTCTGCCACGCGCTTGGCGAAGTCGCCGCTGGTGTACAGGCGGGCTACTTCGTATTCGTCCTTGTAGGCCATCAGCTTGAAGAAGTAGCGCGCGGCGGCTTCGCTCAATGCGGTGCTGCCCGGGATCGCTTGCTGCTCGGCCTTGCGCACGGCATCGATCAGCGTGCGATAGCGATTGGCGTAAGCGGCATCCTGGTAATCGGTGAGGAAGCTGCTGCGGCGGGCGATCAACTCGTCCAGCGAACGCGACAGGTGCGCATCGTCCAGCGATGCGAACGCGGTCTCGCCACTGGCCTGGCTGGCGGCGGGCAGGCCACGGACATCCGGCTCGTTGCCGGGGTTGCGCGGTGCAGACGGTGCGCCTGCTTCATTGCCTTCCCATTCGCCCGGCGGCAGTTCGCGCAGCGCGGCCGGCTTGCGCTCGGCGTCGGTCGGCGCGTTGCGCACCAGGCCGGCGGCCTGCTGCAAGGCTTGCGGATCGATCGCGGCCAGGCGGCCCCAGGCGAACGCGGTCTGATTCATGGTCACGGCGGCGCCGTTGAGCTCCACCGCGCGCATCAGCGACTCCAGCGACAGCGGCACCAGGCCCTGCTGCCAGGCGAAGCCGAGGATGAACAGGTTGGAGGCAATGGCGTCGCCGAGCAGGGCGGTGGCCAGCTGGGTGGCGTCGAGCAGGATCGGGTCGCGACCGCCCAGTGCCAGCTTCACCCCGGCAATGATGTCGGCGGCCGGGAACTGCATGTCCGGGTGGGTGGTGAAGGTGCCCGGCATCGCTTCGTAGGTGTTCAACACCACCTGCGAGCGCTCACCACGCACCTTGGACAGCGCCCAATAGTCGTTGACCACGACCATGTCGCAGCCCAGCACCAGGTCGGCTTCACCGGCGGCGATGCGCACCGCGTGGATGTCGGCCGGCGTATTGGCGATGCGGATATGGGTGGTGACTGCGCCGCCCTTCTGCGCCAGACCGGTCTGGTCGAGCACGCTGGCGCCCTTGCCTTCGAGGTGGCCGGCCATGCCGAGCAGCGCGCCGATGGTCACCACGCCGGTGCCGCCGACGCCGGTGATCAGGATGTTCCAAGGCTGCGAGAAATCGGTGCGGAAGGTCGGCGCCGGCAGATTGTCGAGCAGGCTGGCCGAACCACTCTTGCTGCCCTTGCGCAGCTGGCCGCCATGCACGGTGACGAAGCTCGGGCAGAAGCCCGTCGTGCAGGTGAAATCCTTGTTGCAGTTGGACTGATCGATGTCGCGCTTGCGCCCGAATTCGGTTTCCTTCGGCAGCACCGACACGCAGAAGCTCTTCTCGCCGCAGTCACCGCAGCCTTCGCAGACCAGCGAGTTGATCATGGTGCGCTTGGCCGGGTCGACGATCTTGCCGCGCTTGCGGCGACGGCGCTTCTCGGTGGCGCAGGTCTGTTCGTAGATCAGGATGCTGGTGCCCTTCACCGTGCGCAGCTGCTGCTGCACGGCGTCGAGCTCGGCGCGGTCGTGGAACTCCACATCGGCCGGGAACTCGTGACGACGCGACTTCCACTTCTGGATGTCATCGGACAGCAACACGATGGTGTACACGCCTTCCGAGCGCATCTGGTGGGCGATCTGCGGCACGGTCAGGGTGCCGTCCACCGGCTGGCCGCCGGTCATCGCCACCGCATCGTTGTAGAGGATCTTGTAGGTGATGTTGACGCCAGCGGCGATGGCCTGGCGGATCGCCAGCGAGCCGCTGTGGAAATAGGTGCCGTCGCCGAGGTTCTGGAACACGTGCTCGGTGTCGGTGAACGCGGCTTGGCCGGCCCAGGTGACGCCTTCGCCGCCCATGTGGGTGAAGGTGTCGGTGTCGCGGTCCATCCACGTCACCATGTAGTGGCAGCCGATGCCGGCCAGCGCACGCGAGCCTTCCGGCACCTTGGTCGAGGTGTTGTGCGGGCAGCCGGAGCAGTAATGCGGCACGCGCGGGAACTGCGCGCGCGGCAGCGCCATCTCGGCTTCCTTGACGTCCATCCAGCGCAGACGCTCTTCAATCGACTCGGTGTTGAAGAAACGCTGGATGCGGCGCCCGATCACGCCGGCAATCGTCGCCGGGGTCAGCTCGCCGGTGGACGGCAGGATCCACTCGCCCTGCTCGTCGTACTTGCCGACGATGGACGGGCGCGCGCCCCAGTTGGCCGGCCAGTTGTAGAAGTATTCCTTCATCTGCCGCTCGATGAAGGCCTTCTTCTCCTCCACCACGACGATGTCTTGCAGGCCGCGGGAAAATTCACCGATGCCCTGCGGCTCCAGCGGCCAGGTCATGCCGACCTTGTAGACGCGGATGCCGATGTCGGCGCAGGCCTTTTCGTCCAGGCCCAGGTATTCCAGCGCCTGCAGCACGTCCAGGTAGCTCTTGCCGGTGGTGACGATGCCCAGCCGCGCCTGCGGCGAGTCCATCACCACCTTGTCGATGCCGTTGGCGCGGGCGAAGGCCTGCGCCGCCTTCACCGCATAACGGTGCAGGCGCATTTCCTGTTCCATCGGCGGGTCCGGCCAGCGGATGTTGAGGCCGGCGGCGGGCATGTCGAAGTCTTCCGGCAGGATGATCTGGCGGGCGAACGGGTTGACGTCCACCGAGGCCGAGGACTCCACCGTTTCGGCAATCGTCTTGAAGCCGATCCAGCGACCGGTGTAACGGCTCATCGCCCAGCCGACCAGGCCCATGTCGAGGATGTCCTGCACGCCGGCCGGGTTCAGCACCGGCATCATCGCGCTGACGAATTCCTCTTCGCTGCCGTGGGGCAGGGTGGAGCTGCGGCAGGCGTGGTCGTCGGCGGCCAGCGCCAGCACGCCGCCATGCTTCGAGGCACCGGCGGCGTTGGCGTGTTTGAACACGTCACCGCAGCGGTCCACGCCCGGGCCCTTGCCGTACCACATGCCGAACACGCCATCGACCTTGGCACCGGGGAACAGGTTGGTCTGCTGCGTGCCCCAGACCATGGTCGCGCCCAGGTCCTCGTTGAGGCCAGGCACGAACTTCACCTTGGCCGCTTCCAGGTGCTTGCGCGCCCGCCACAGCTCCAGGTCGAAGCCGCCCAGCGGCGAGCCGCGGTAGCCACTGACGAAGCCGCCGGTGTTCAGTCCGGCCGCGGCATCGCGCTGCTGCTGCATCAAGGGCAGGCGTACCAAGGCCTGCACGCCGCTCAGGTAGATGCGGCCATCGGTGCGCGTGTATTTGTGTTCCAAAGTGTAATCAGAATCACGCACGCCGATCAGCGGATCGTTGGCGGAGGCAGGCGAGGTAAGTTCGGCGGTACTGGTCATGGCTGGCCCATTGCGGAAACGGCTGGCAGGTGCCGCCCGGCGGGGCCGGTGGCAGCCGCGGATTGTAGCAGTGGGGGCTTTCATCACCCTGTAACCCGTCGCGCGTAGCGCCCGGAGCGGTTAGGATCGGGGCCGGGTGGGGGATAACTGTTTGATGGGGATTGCAGTCATGGGGGTTACAAAGCGCATGGTCGCTGGCGCACTGCTGCTGGCGGGCTTGTTTGTTGCAAACGCGCAGGCGCAGAGCTTGCCGAAGATCAACGAGTTCTATTTCGATGACGATGTGGCGGCCAAGCCGATCCACGCTGTGCCGCCTGAACAGGCAGATGCGGTCGATCAGCTGATGAAGCTGCGCGAGCGTGGCCGCAAGGGCGTGGAAGCAACCGCGCAGCTGGCCAGCATCGCCTACCGCGATGGGCGTACCGAGCTGGGCGGCAAGCTGTATGACGAGGCCATGGCCTCCGTTGCCGACACCTCCGTGCAGGCTCGCAGCCTGCGCTGGAACCATGGCTGGGATCTATACCGCCGCGGTGATGCGCAGGACGCACTGAACCTGTGGAGCAAGGCCGCCGAAAGCACCCGGGGCAATCCGTCGTGGCTGCCGACAACGCTGGCGTTGGTGCTGTGGAAACTGGAGCGCAAGGACGAAGCCGTGGCCTGGTATGCGGCAGCCGTACGCACCGAGCCGGGGCAATGGAGCGATACAGCGGCGTATGCGCAGTTGCTGCCGTCCTGGAATGACGCCGAACGCACGCAGCTGGCCCAGGTACAGCAGGCGTGGGCGGCCAATCCGCCGGCGTGGCCGTAACGCGGTACCCGTAGGCCGGCATCCGCGCCAGTGCTGATGCCGTAACAGGAGACTTTGAGCCGGCGCTGATTCCCCCTGCGGGGCAGCCCGGCGCATGCTTGCGCCATGGCATTCGACGCTTTCGCACTGATCCTGACCATGCTCGCGCTGGGCATGGTGTTCGCACGTTTCCGGGTATTCCCGGACAACGCTGCCGACGTGCTCAACAAGGTGGTGCTGTACATCTGCCTGCCGGCAGCGGTGCTCACCTATGTGCCGCGCCTGCAGCTGGATGCCTCGTTGATCGGCATCATGATGACGCCGTGGCTGTTGATGCTGATGACGCTGGCCTTGGTGAGCCTGGCCACACGTCTGTTCGGTTTCGAGCGGCAGGTGCACGCGGTGTTGCTGCTATGCGTTGCGCTGTGCAACTCCAGCTTCATCGGCTACCCGATGGTGCGCGCGCTGCTGGGCGACCACCCCCTGCCGTATGCAGTGGTCTATGACCAGTTCGGCACCTTCGTGATGCTGTCGACGTTCGGCCTGTATGTGCTGGCGCGTTACAGCGGTGATACCCCGCCGAGCACCAGCCAGATCCTGCTGCGCATCGCCCGGTTCCCGCCGCTGTGGGCACTGATCTTCGCCCTGCTGGTGATGCCGGCATCACCGCCGACATGGATCGCCGGCGCACTGAAGAACGTATCTGACGCGATGTTGCCGCTGGTGATGCTGGCAGTGGGCCTGACCATCCAGCTACGGCTGTCGCGCGCTGAACTGGCGCCTCTAGGCGTGGGCCTGCTGCTCAAACTGCTGGTGTTACCCGCCGCCGCCTTGCCGCTGTCCTGGGCATTTGGCCTGCAGGGCGAAGTGCTGCGGGTCAACGTGCTGGAAACCGCTATGCCGACCATGATCACCGCCGCTGCGCTGGCCATTTCACACCGGCTGGCACCGCGCTTGGCAGCGGCGATGGTCGGTTATGGCATTGTGTTGTCCTTGGTTACCTTGCCGGCTTGGGTGTGGGTGTTGGACCGGCTGGTTTGAGTCAGGGTTAGGGCTTGGATGCTTCACAACGAGGAGAGCAGGATGCGTAGACCTTGGTTGATGTTCACTGGCTTGGCCTTGATGGCTGCAACGGCTGGCGTGCTTGCGCAACCGCCAAAGGTCGAAGCCACACCCGAGCAGATGCTCGCGCAGATCGAAGCGAGCAACGCAGCAAGGCTGCAGCTTGGGCGGGAGCTCGCCGCAAGCGGCCAGCCGCGCAAGCTGTATGCAGCATGGCTGCTGGCACCGATGAGCCTGGATCTGGCACGTGGGAAAACCAGCTACTCGCCGGAGGCTGACACCTGGTTGATGCGCGCGATACGCACCGGCAGCGAGGACCCAGTGATCGCCGCTGCTGCGATTACCCGCTGCTTACGGGTGGACGAGTGCAATGTGGAGCAGGCACGCGCCACGCTTGTTGCCAAGGGCGCGAATGACGCTGGAAGCCAGCTGCTGTTGATGCGTTTGGCCGAGCAGCGCAAGGATCCGATCGAGGCGGAGCGCGCCTGGCAGCGTGTGGCAAAAGCGTCGCGTTACCGTGATCCTGCAGCGACCTTGATCGGCGTCATGGATGTGGCCACGCGCGACTATCCCTGGCCGCTGACCGATCCTGTACAGGCAGCGGAGTGGCAGCGGCAAAATAATGGCAACTATCTTGAACAGGTCCGTACCGTTGCCTTGTTCAGTATCGCCGCGGTGCACTTTTCGGAGGATTTGAGGCAGGTGATGGAGACCTGCCCAAAATCCGTGTCTGACACGGTCAAGCGGGATCAATGCAGGCATCTGTTCAACGTGATGGCCAGCAGTAGCTCGCTTTTAATCGCCAGCTATGGGGTTTCGCGTATGGCTGACCTGGAACAAGGGCCGGCGCAGGCACCATGGTTGGTGCGCAAGCGCGAGCTGCAATGGATCAGCACCGAAGCGACGGACATCCTGGGTGACGAAACCAGCAAGGCCACCAAGGTAAGCCCTACCGAATACACGCACTGGCTCGCAGAGCTAGGCGAGCTGCCAGCCATGCGCCGTTTGCTTGCGGCCTATGGTGTGCCGGTGGCACCGCCTGTTGATTGGCAGCCTAAGCTGGTGACGCCATGATCAGAGCGGCCTCAAGCCTGTGGCGAGAGTAGGTGCCGCCCGCCGAGGCTACGGTGCTGGTGGTGGGAGCGGCGTAGGCCGCGAAGCTGACTTTGTTGCAATTCTTCGCAGCAGTGCGATTTGATGCGGTGCGTGCTTCGCGGCTTACGCCGCTCCTACAAACTGGGTTTCCGCGCGTAGTTGATGTAGCCAGGCGTACTGCGCTTACCCGGCTACAACAGTGATTGCGTCTTCGAGCGGCCTCAATCCGCAGGCACAGTGCGCTCGCGGGCCCAAACGCGCAGTGATTGCACCTGCTCGGCCATCAGTACCGACAGCGGTCTTGTATTGCGGATCTCGGCCATCAGCAGATCGGTATCCAGCGGCTTCTGCTCGGCGTGGGCGGCATACAGGCCCGCGACCACAGCCTGCTCGATTTCGGCACCAGAGAAACCGTCGCTGGCAGCAGCAAGGGCGGGCAGGGCGAACAGGTCCGGCTGCAGCTGGCGACGCTGCAGGTGCAGGTGCAACAGTTCGACGCGGGTGTCGGGTGAGGGCAGGTCGACGAAGAAGATTTCGTCGAAGCGGCCCTTGCGCAGCAGTTCGGCCGGCAGTTCCTGCACCTGGTTGGCGGTGGCGACGATGAACACCGGTGCCTTGCGCTCGGCCATCCAGGTCAGCAGGTAGCCGAGTACGCGGCGCGACACGCCGCCGTCCTCACCACCGCTGGCCAGCCCCTTCTCGACCTCGTCTATCCACAGCACGCAGGGCGCCAGCTGCTCGGCCGAGGCCAGCGCGTCGCGCAGGTTCTTCTCGGTCTCGCCGTGGTACTTGTTGTAGAGCGTGCCGAAGTCCAGCCGCAGCAGCGGTACGCCGAAGCCAGCGGCGGTGGCCTTGGCCAGCATGGATTTGCCGCAGCCCTGCACGCCGAGCAGCAGCATGCCCTTGGGCGGGTCCAGCCCGGGCGGGGCGTTGCCGGAGACAAACACCGCGCGGCGCTGCTCGATCCAGCGTTTGAGCCGGCGCGCGCCGGCCACGTCGCTGAAGCGGGCCGAGTCGTATTCGTAATGCAGGTGGCCGCTGCGGTTGAGCAGCTCGAACTTGAGCTTGGCCAGCTGCGGCAGGTCATCGGCTTTCAGCGCGCCATCGGCGAAGATCAGCTGGCGGGCGATGCGACGTGCGTCGGTCATGCTCAGCCCGCGCAGGTTGCGCAGGATCTGCTGCACTGCCTCCTGGTCCACCTCGACCCGGCGTCCGCCGTTCTCCTGGGCATAGCTGGCCGCTTCCTCGCGCAGCATCTTCAGCAGCGCGTTGGCATCGGGCAGGCGTGGGTTGAAGCGGGTCGCCAGTGCTTCCAGTTCGGCCGACAGCTCGACCTTGGCGCCGACCAGCACCACTACGTGTGGCTGGCTGTGGCGGCGCTGGATGATGTCGCGCAGCAGCCGCTGGTGGCTGGCGTAACCCAGGTAGGGGTGGAAATCGAGCAACAGGTAGATGCCGCGCTGATCGGCCTCCTGGATCATGCGCAGGGCGGCGCTGGCATCGGGCGGGCCGACCGCCTCGTCCTCGCGGTCCATGTCGATGCGGCGCAGGCCCTCGGTGATCGACCAGCGGTACAGGGAGCGCCACACATGCATCAAGGCTTCGCGGAACAGGCCCACGATGCGGGTCTCGTCCTGCGTTTCGATGACGATCAGCGGCGTGTTGGCGCGGATCAGTGCGGTCAGGTCCTGTAGCTCGCTCATGGTGGTTCCAATGCCGGGGGCGACACGATAACAAAGCCGCAGGCCTCGCCGGGGTGGCGTCCTCACCGGATGACTACCTTTGGTAACGCGGGCCGGTGTACGCTGCGGGCAAGTCCCGCGAACACGAGGCGTGCATGAAGACGATTCTGGTAGCCGGCTCCAAAGGCGGTGTCGGCAAGACCACCATCGCTACCCATCTGGCCGCACACTCGGCCTTGTCCGGCCAGGCAACGGTGATCGCCGATGCCGACCCGCAGGGTTCCAGCACCCGCTGGGCGCAACGCCGCTCCAGTCTGGAGAGCGCGGTGCTGCCGGTGGACGTGCACCGCAAGAAAAACTGGGAAAAGCTCATTCCCGATGGCGCCGAGCAGGTCATCATCGATGCCCCGGCCGGTGCCTATGGCGAGGACCTGGAGCGCTTCATCGACATCGCCGATGCGGTGGTGGTGCCGGTGCTGCCCTCGGCGCTGGACATCGAGGCCATCGTCGGCTTCCTCAACAGCCTGTCCAGGATCAAGCGCATCCATTCGCGCGCGGTGCCGGTAGGGCTGGTGCTCAACCGCACCAAGCCGTGGACGCAGACCTCGCAACAGGCCAGGCAGATGCTGGCCGAATGGCCGTATGAGGTTGTCACGCAACTGCGTGACAGCCAGAGTTATGTGGTGATGGTCGGGCTTGGGCGCAGCCTGTTCGACTATCACTCTGCACAGGTACGCGAGCACCAGCAAGACTGGGAGCCGCTGCTCAAGTGGTTGAACAAGGTCTGATCAGGAGTACTAACCGACCATGCGTGAATTGATCCTGCTGCGACATGCCCATGCCGAACCGGCGGCCGATGGCCAAGCCGATCTCGACCGGCCCCTCTCACCGCATGGCCTGGCCGAGGCCGAGGCGGCCGGCCGTTGGTTACAGGAACACAAGTTGGTACCGGACCGGGTGCTGTGCTCGCCGGCGCGGCGCACCCGCGAGACCCTGGAAGCAGTGCTGGAGCGTACCGGCTACGTCGAACAGCGTCTGGAAGAGCGGATCTACGATGCCGTCCCCGGCACCCTGGCGGCCCTGCTTGACGAACACAAGGAAGTCGAGCGCCTGCTGGTGGTCGGCCACAACCCGGGGCTGGAGCAGCTGGTGGCGTTGATGCACAGCGGCCAGTCCGGCGATTACCGTGGCATGCCACCGGCATCGGTGGCGGTGCTGTCACTGCCGATGGAGGCGGCGATAGAGCCTGGCATTGCCCGGCTGACTGAATTCTGGTGGCCCTGAGCCCATGGCGGTGGCGCGGTATTGGCTGCTGCTGATTCTGTTGATGCTCGCTGGCTCGGCCCTTGCGGCCGAGCCATTGCATTTCGACACGGCGCACTCCCGGTTTGGTTTTGAAATACGTACCCGCTTCGGGCAGAAGGTGGAGGGTGTCTTTCCGCGCTTCGAGGGCTGGATCACGGTGCTGCCCGATGGCCGCCACCAGGTGCGGCTGCGCATGTACAGCGAATATGTGGAGATCCCTGACAAGCCCCGCTATACCGGCTGGATGCGTGGCGAGGACTTCTTTGATGCGGCGCGCTACCCGGTGGTGGAATTCGATTCCGATCCCTATGACCCGAGGTTGACCGAAACCGGCGGCGACGTGCAGGGGCGCTTGTCGATCCGTGGCATCAGCCGGCCCGAAGTGATGCGCTTGGCAAAGCCTGAATGCGCGCGGCCCGGCTATGATTGCGACCTCGTCAGCCGCGGTACCATCCTGCGCGGCCGATATGGCATGGATAGCTGGCAGATGGCCCTGAGTGATCGAGTGATATTCGTACTGCGTACACGCCTGGTTGGCGCCCCCAAAAAGTGAAAGCTGTCCTTCGTATCCTGCCGGTGCTGGCGCTGCTGCTGGCCAGCGGTTGTGCTTCGCTGTCCAATCAGCAGCGTGAGCGTGCCGAAGGCATTGCCGTGGCCGCGCGTTCCACCGTGGTGGACTGCGACCAGCCCGACCGCTGTGCGCTGGATTCGCCCCTGCGTGCGCTCGGCGGCAAAGCCATTGCCGAATCGACGGTGGAGGCACCCCGGCACTACGCCACCATCCTCGATGAGGGCGAACTGTCGCTGATAGCGCGGCTGAACCTGATCCGCAGCGCCACCCGCAGCGTGGACCTGCAGACCTATATCTTCGACACCGACGACAGTGCGCGGCTGGTGATCGACGAACTGCTGGCCGCTGCCCGCCGTGGGGTCAAGGTACGGGTACTGATCGACCAGCTTTCGGCGATCTCCGATCTGCAGATGCTCGGGGCCTTGTCCGGTGCACATGCCAACTTCGAGCTGCGCGTCTACAACCCGGCGTTCGGCAAGGCCAAGCTCAATTACTTCGACTATGCCGGCAGCGTGCTGTGCTGCTTCCGCCGCTTCAACCAGCGCATGCACAACAAGCTGCTGGTGATCGACGATGTGATCGGCGTGGTCGGTGGCCGCAACTACCAGGACGACTATTACGACTGGGACAGCGAGTACAACTTCCGCGACCGCGACGTGGTGGTGGCCGGGCCGGAGGCGCGCGAGATGGCGGCCAACTTCCAGGCCTTCTGGGTGGCGCGTCGCAGTGTCCCGGCCGAACGCCTGAACGACGTCGGCAAGACCTTGTTGAACGAGGGCGTGCCGGCCTTGCCGGAGGCCACGTTCCGGCGCCCGGAACGGATTGCGCGGGTGAATGCCGAGGCATCGGACCCGGAGTTCATCGAACAGGCGTTTGTTGATACGGCGCTGCCGGTGAGTGCGGTCAGCTATGTCGCCGACCTGCCGCGCAAGCACCGCCGCGAGCGTGAGGCCCAGCCGCTCAATGGTCAGCATGTGACTGAGCCGCAACTGGATGCGCTGATTGCCCAGGCGCAGAGCGAGGTGCTGTTGCAGACGCCGTATCTGGTGCTGTCCAAGCCTGCGCAGGCGCTGTTCAAGAACCTGCGCAAGCGCGAAGCGCCGCCGCGGGTCGTGGTGTCGACCAACAGCCTGGCGGCCACCGACAACCCCATCGTCTATGCGCTGTCCTACAAGTACAAACGTCGCAACATGCGTGAGCTGGGCTTCAACATCTACGAATACAAGCCGTTTCCGCTGGACGCGCCGATCGACTATGCGCAGTTGTTGCCGGCGCCGCTGGACGGCGAGCCGCCAGCACCAGCACGCAGTCGGGTGATCGGCGGCAGCGCGGCTGGCAGCAATGTGCGCGGCAGCGGTTCCGGGCGCCGACTCAGCGCCGACGGCAGCGAGGTCGAGCGTGAGGTGCTGCGTACCGAAACCCGGCCGTCGTTCCTGGGCACGCGTGCGGTCAACCGGCCACTGCCGGTGACCCGCCGCGGCGCGCGCATGGGCCTGCACGCCAAGTCGCTGGTGGTGGACCGCCGCGTCGGTGTGATCGGCACCCACAACTTCGATCCGCGCAGCGAGAACTACAACACCGAAGGCGCGGTGATCATCGAAGATCCGGCCTTCGCCGAGCAGCTGGCGCAGAGCATCCTGCGCGACGTACACCCGGACAACTCCTGGGTGGTGGCGCCGCGCGAAAAGCCGCCGGTGCTGTCCGGCCTGAACTACAGCATCGGCAAGGCGTCGGAAGCATTGCCGATCCTGGATTTCTGGCCTTGGCGCTATGCCACCGACTACGCCTTCAAGCCGGGCCCGGACTGCCCGCAGCCGCTGACCCGGCAGGACCCGCGTTTTCACAGCTGCTACACCGCGGTGGGCGACTTCCCGGAAGTGAATGTCGGCCCCAAGTGGGTGCTGGTGCGCATGCTGACCGCGTTCGGCGCGGGGCTGGTCCCCATTCTCTGAGCCTTCCATTCCCCAACAGGTAGCTGCAATGAGCCAAGTATTCCGCGCGCCGGTTGACCTGACGCTGGTCAACGAGTTGAGCCGCAACACGCTGATCGATCACCTGGGCATCGTCTTCACCGCCGCCGGCGAGGACTGGCTGCAGGCAACGATGCCGGTGGATGCGCGCACCAAGCAGCCTTACGGCCTGCTGCATGGCGGTGCCTCGGTAGTGCTGGCCGAGACCCTTGGCAGCAGCGCCGGCAATCTCTGCGTGGACCCGGCCCAGCAGGTGTGTGTCGGCCTGGAGATCAATGCCAACCACCTGCGTGCGGCGCGCAGTGGGGTGGTTACCGGCACTGCACGCGCGCTGCATGTGGGGCGCACCACCCAGGTGTGGGAGATCCGCATCGAGGATGAGGCCGGCAAGCCGGTATGTATTTCGCGGCTGACCTTGGCGGTTGTGGCGGTTGGGTGAGTGGTTGGTGGTTGGGCTAAAAGCTTAAATCTAGGAGCTCAAAAGCACCCCTCCCCAACCCTCCCCTTCGCTGCGCGAAAGGGAGGGGGTAAAGCTGCGCCCCCTCCCTTTGCCGCAGGCAAGGGGGGGGCTGGGGAGGGGAAGCTCTTGCTCCGCTGCCACATGCGCTGCTGGGAAAGCCTCTGCCGAGCATGGCTCGGCACTACAGTGCTTGTCTAAACCAGCACCGCCACCGGCAGGTGCTCGCGTACCCAATCGGCCAAGGCTGGCGCCGGCAAGGCCGGGGTGAAATGAAAACCCTGCGCGACCTCGTAACCCTGCGCGCCCAGCAGCTTCAGTTGCTCCAGGCTCTCGACGCCTTCTGCCACCACCTTCAACTGCAGGCTCTGGCCGATATGGGCGATGGCCTGGGTCAGTGCGCTGGCAACCTTGTCGCCTTCAATACCGCGCACGAAACTACGGTCCAGTTTGAGTTCGCTGATCGGCAGCTGGCGCAGGTAACTGAGGCTGGAATAGCCGGTGCCGAAGTCGTCCATCGACAGCCGCACGCCAAGTGCATGCACTTGCCGCAGCGTCTGCAGGGTGATCGGGTCACCATCAAGCAGTACGTCCTCGGTGATCTCCAGGATCAGATCGCTGGCACGCAGTGATTCCTGCTGCAGGATCTGGCTGATGCAGTCCGGCAGCGCCGCGCTATGGAAATTGGTCGGTGACAGGTTCACCGACACTGACGGCACGTCCAGGCCATCCCGACGCCAGCGGCCCAGTTGCCGGCAGGCCTCGCGCAATGCCCATTGGCCGAGGTCGCCGATCAGCCCAGCCTCTTCGGCCAAGGGAATGAAGCGTATCGGTGGCACGCTGCCAAGGCGCGGATGCTGCCAGCGCGCCAGCGCCTCGACGCTGTGCAGGCGACCGCTGTGGATTTCGATCTGCGGCTGGTAGTGCAGCTGCAGTTGGCCTTGCTCAAGCGCTTCGCGCAAGGCCGCTTCCAGCGCCATGCGCTCCTGCGCGCACTCGTCCATCTCGCTGCTGTAGAAGCGTACGCGGTTGCGGCCGTTGTGCTTGGCCTGGTACATGGCGACGTCGGCATGGTGCAGCAGCGAATCCATGTTGTTGCCGTCATGCGGAAAGATGCTGATGCCGATACTGGCCGAGGGCCTGATTTCCAGATCACCCAATGCCAACGGCAGGCCCAGCGTGCGCAGGATACGCTCGCTGCGCTCACTGGCCGTGGGTATGTCGCAGCGGTTGAGGATCACCACGAACTCGTCGCCGGAGAGCCGGCCGACGATGTCCATCGGCCCGGTCTCTTCCTGCAGGCGGCGTGCCACCGTCCGCAGCAGTTCGTCGCCGCCGGGGTGGCCAAAGGAGTCGTTGATCTGCTTGAAGCGATCCAGATCGATGAACATCACCGCCATTGTCTGCCCGTGGTGGTTGGCGGCGGTGATGGCCTGGTCGGCCTGTGCGTGCAGCAGGCTGCGGTTGGGCAGGCCGGTGAGGTCGTCGTAGAACGCCAACCGGCGGATCCGGTTGCGGGCTTCCTCGCGCTCCAGTGCCAGCGCGCACAGGTGCACGATCACCTCGACCAGACGATGGTGGAAGCTGTCCGGGTCGTAGGGTTGCCGGTAGTAGAAGGCGAAGGTGCCAAGCACGCGGCCATCGTTGGCCTTGATCGGGGTGGACCAGCAGGCAGCCAAGCCGTGTTGCAGGGCCAGGTGGCTGATGCCTTCCCAGTTGGGGTCGGTGGCGATGTCGCGGCTGACCACGGTCTGGCCGCTGTGGGCGGCGGTGCCGCAGGCGCCGGTTTTCGGCCCCACCGGGACGCCATCCACCAGCCGGGTATAGGCCTCGGGCAGGCTGGGCGCAGCCAGGTGGCGCAGCCGTCCGTCTTCGACCCGCAGCACCGAGCACAGCACCTGCGGGGCGATCTTCTCCACCTCCAGGCACATCATCTGCATCACCTCGGCGGTGGGTACCTCGCGCACCATCGCATCGAGCATCTTGTGCTGCAGGACTTCGTGCACCTTGGTGCGGGTGATGTCCATCAGCACGATGACCAGGTTCACCAGGGTGCCGTAGTCATCGAAGATGGGATTGGTGCTGACCGAGCACCACAGGGGGTGTCCGTTCTTGCGATAAAGCCGCTCGTCGGCGCGGATTGGCTGCCCTGCCAGCAATCGCGCGGTATAGGCATTCAACTGCTCCGGCGAAAAGCTGTCCGGTGCCAACAGTGCCGGCACGTACTGTCCCATCGCCTCGGCATCAAGGAAGCCGAACAGGCGCCGGAAGCCCTTGTTCAGATGCACGATGCGGCCTTCGGCATCGGTGATCAGCACCGCGCTCTGGGTTTCATCGAAGCCCAGCGAAAGCAGGCGCTCGCGCGCCTGTGCCTGGCGGCGCGCAGTGACGTCGCTGACCAGCACCATGCGGATGTTGCGCTCGCCGTCGGCAATCTGCGACAGGCTGACGCTGATCCAGCAGGTGCTCTGGTCCCTGCGGATCATCTGGATGTCATGCGGATCGGCGGCCAGCTCTTCCACACGGTTGCTGGTACCCGGGTACAGGCGGGTGTTGTAGCGCTCGCGCATGCTGGCCGGGGCCAGCGTGCCAAGGTTCTTGCCCTGCAGTTCAGCGCGTGACCAGCCGGAAATGGCTTCCATGGCATGGTTGACGTACAGAATGGTGTTGGCGTCGTCGAACAGGATCACGCCATTGCCGATCTGCTCCAATGCCGCCGAGAACAAATGCAGCATGTCTTCTGTCGATGACAGCAGCTGCCGGTCCATCATGCCGTCCCCCTGAACGATAGTGTTGTTGTACACACTTCATGCCGGGAATGTTGCCGGCGTACCCTCAAAATCCGGGCCGACCGGTACTTCCTGTCGATAGTGTGGCACGGCGCACCCTTTGGCAGCGTCTATGGGAAAGCCAATGGGCAAGCTCCTCGTGCTGGCGGAAGCCGGACCGCATCCGGTATCGTGCGCGGATGACTTCCCCCCGTCCCGCCCGCCAAGGCGGTGTGGCCCGCGTGTTCCGCTACTTGTACCGCGCCCCGCTGCTACTGGTTCACATTGTCCTGTTCCTGCCGCTGATCCTGCTGCTGATGACGCAGCCGTTGGGGCGTATCGGCCCCGCCAGCAACCCGCTGGAAGAGCGGGTGGTGCGCTGGTGGTCGGGTGGCCTGATGTGGATCTTCGGTTTCCGCCTGCAGCGGGTCGGCCAACCCCTGCCCGGTGCGGTGCTGTTCGTCGCCAACCATGTGGGCTGGGTCGATATCTGTGTGATCCACAGCCAGAAGATGGTTGGCTTTGTTGCCAAGCGCGAGATTGCCAGCTGGCCGGTGGTTGGCTGGGTTGCCAGCCGTGGCCACACCATCTTCCACCAGCGCGGCAACACCGAGTCGCTGGGCGGGGTGATGGAGGAGATGGTCAAGCGGCTGCAGGAACAGCGACCGGTGGCGGTGTTCCCGGAAGGGCGCACCCGCGGTGGCCGTGAAGTCGGCCCGTTCCACGCACGTATCTTCCAGGCAGCCGTCGAGGCGGGGGTGCCGGTGCAGCCGATCGCACTGCGTTACGGCGTGCGCGGCGACGCGCAGACCACGGTGGCATTCGGGCCGGGCGAGAGCTTCGCCGGCAACTTCCTGCGCCTGCTGGGTGAGCCGGCGCGGCGCGGTGAGGTGCATTTCCTCGAGCCCATCGCCATCCAGGATCTGGAAGGCCGCCGGCGTATCGCCGAGACCTCGCGCGCGCGCATCGTGGCGGTGATGGAAGGGCCGTAAGGTGCAGATCACGGCCAACGCTGTGTTGGGCAGTCAACGCCAACCGGGTCGGTCATGCTGAGCGCCTGCAACTACCAGCCGCCGCGCTGGCTGCGCAACCCGCACCTGCAGTCGATGCTTGCATCGAGCCGGCTGCGCCTGCGACGTGGGCAACAGCTGTTGGCCGCCAGCGGGGCGCAGACCCAGGAGCTGATCCTGGATGGCGGTGAAGGCGTGCGCCTGCAGGCCTGGCACAGTCGTCCGCAGGGTGCTCCACCCAAGGCGCTGGCGTTGTTGCTGCATGGCTGGGAAGGCAGCGCGGAATCCAGCTACATGCGCATGACCACTGCACGCCTGCTGGAGCAGGGCTTTGATGTGGTGCGGCTGAACTTCCGCGATCACGGCAATACCCATCACCTCAATCCGGGCATCTTCCACTCCTGCCGCATCGGCGAAGTGGTCAACGCAGCCGCGGATGTCGCGCAGCGCTTTGCCGGCCTGCCAATGGTGGCCGCGGGCTATTCGCTCGGCGGCAACTTCGTGCTGCGGCTGGCCCTGCACGCGCCCGCCGCCGGTGTGCCGCTGCTACACGTGGCGTCGGTGTGCCCGGTGCTCGATCCGGGCATCACCATGGACAGCATCGAGCGCGGGCCGGTGATGTACGACTGGTATTTCCGCCGCAAATGGACTGGTTCACTGCGCCGCAAGCGCGCGCTGTTCCCCGAACTTGCCGACTGCGACGACAGCGTGTTGAAACTGGATATCCGCGCACTCACAGGTTGGCTGGTCGATCGCCATACCGATTTCGGCTCGCTGCAGGAGTACTTCGACGGTTACTCCATCGCCGGCAACAAGCTGACCGCGTTGCAGGTGCCGGCCCACATCCTGATGGCGGCCGATGACCCGGTGATCCCCTTCACCACCTTCGACCACTGGCAGCTGCCGACCGATGCCCATCTGGAGATCGCGCGCTGGGGTGGCCACTGCGGTTTCATCGAGAACCTGCGTGGTGATGGTTTCTCCGAGCGCTGGGTGGCGCAGCACCTGGCCGCCGCCGTCGGCTGAACCCGGCGCGCGCGTCTGCGCCCGCTACAATGCGGGTTTGCGCTAACGCTGGACCGCCATGCAAGACAAGATCATTGAAGCCCTGCGCCGTAATGCCACCGACGAGGCCGTGACCCTGGCCCAGGCATGGGTTGGCGCCGAACCACAGCACGCCGCCGCCCACCGCTGGCTGGCACTGGCACTGCAACAGCAAGGCCAGCTGGAGCAGGCCCAAGGCAGCCTGGAAACAGCCTTGGGCCTGGCCCCGGATGATGCGGCCCTGCACCTGCAGCACGCCGGCCTGCTGCTGGCGCGGCGCCAGATCGACGCCGCCGGGCAGGCGCTGGATCGCAGCACCTCGCTCAACCCCAACGAATTCTCCGCTTACCTGATGCAGGCGCATCTGGCGCTGGCCCGTGACGATATCGACGAGGCTGACCGCCTGGGCCGCATGGCCGCGCGTGTTGATCCGGACAGCGCCGAGCTGGGCGCGATCGAAGGCATGGTCGCGCTGCGTCGCGGTGACGCCGATCGCGCGCTGGCCATCCTGTCGGCCGCCAGCGCAAGGCTGCCGGAGGATGTCCGCGTGCTGTATGCACTGGGCTTCGCCTATCTGGAAAAGGACATGTTGGCCTTCGCCGAACAGGCGTTCCGCCGCGTGGTCGAATTGAACCCCAGCAACAACGCGTTGCGCGGCATGGTGGTGCAGCTGGCCTTGCGTCAGGGCCACGCCGACCGCGCCGCGGAGATGATGCGCGAGGTGCTGGCCACGGCGGAGGGGGATACCCCGGGCCTGCGTCGCATGGCCGGTGAACTGGAATTGGTGTCCGGCCAACCGCTGCAGGCGCTGGAGCATCTGCGCCCGTTGCTGCAGCAGGTGCCCGGTGACCGTGCCACCCTGCAGATGCTGTTGATGGCCTGGCAGCGCCTGGGCCGCGACGAAGAAGCCCGCAATGAGCTGGATGCCGCGGTGCAGGCGAACCCGCAGTTCCACGATCTGTGGATGGCGCGCCTGGCGGTTGCCCAGGTCGGCAGCGAAGAAGCGGTCGACGTGGTCGAGCGCTGGTTGGCACAGATGCCCGAGCATCTGCCGGCGCTGGAAGCGCGGATGAGCCTGCATGACATGAACGATCAGGCCGAAGAGGCCGAAGCAATCGCCCAGCACATCGTTGCACTGGAACCGGGCCGGGTCAGCGGCGAGCAGCGCATTGTCGAAGCATTGCTGCAGCGCGAGCCGAGCGCTGCTATCGCGCATGTTCAGCGGCTGGTGGACAACGCACCCGAGCAGGCGCGCGCAGCGGTGCGCACCTGGCTGGGCGCCACCCAGGACCGTGCCGGCGACCGCGCAGGTGCGTTGGCAACCTGGTTGCATGTGCACGCGGAACTGGCACCTACCCGCCTGCCGCTGCCGCAACAGGCGCGCGCACCGGCCGAATGGCCGGCGCTGGGCACAGTGGCGGACGACAACCCGGTGCGGCCGATGTTCCTGTGGGGCGCGCCTGGTTCGGGCGTGGAGCGTGTGGCCACGGTGATGGCGGCCGGCAGCCGCGTGCTGCGCGGCGATCGTTTCGGACCGACCCCGCCCGATGATGCTTTCCAGAACTTCCTGACGCTGCAGCGTCTGGCCACCGACGCGCTCAGCCCGGAACAGCTGGTGCAACAGTGGCGCGAAGCGCTGCCTGCACGCGGCATTGAAGACGGCAACGTGATCGACTGGCTGCTGTGGTGGGACAACGCATTGTTGTGGGCGCTGCGCCCACAACTGCCGGAGGGCCGCCTGGTCATTGCCCTGCGTGATCCGCGCGACATGCTGGTCGAGTGGCTGGCGCTTGGCGCGCCGGCGCCGTTGGCGCTGACTTCCTCCAGCGAGGCTGCGCAGTGGCTGGCACGCGCGCTGGCGCAGGTCGCGCTGCTGCATGAGCAGGATCTGTACACGCACATGATCATCCGCACCGACGACGCGGTGAACGACCCGGCGGCGATGGGTGCATTGTTGGAGCAGGCCTTCGGCCTGCGTTTCCCGGCCGTGCGCAGCCTTGGCCCGGGTACGGTTCCAGCCGGCCACTGGCGCAACTACGCGCAGGTGCTGGCATCTGAGTTTGCGGTGCTGACCCCGGTCGCAGTGCGTCTGGGTTACCCCGAAGCCTGATCAAGGAGCAAATGATGAAACTGGACAGTCAGAGTTTTCAGAACGGGCAGCCGATTGCGGCTGAGTTTGCCGCAGGCGATGCCAACGGCTTTGCTGGCAACCGCAACCCACAGCTGGGTTGGAGCGATGTGCCGGCAGGCACTCGCTCGTTCGCGCTGATCTGCGTGGACCCGGACGTGCCGACCGTGGCCGAGCTGGTCGGTCGTGATGACGTCAGCATTCCGCTGGATCAGCCGCGGGCCGACTTCGTGCATTGGGTGATGGTGGATGTTCCCGCGGACCTGCGCGAAATCGCTGCCGGCAGCTGCAGTGATGGCTTCACCGCGCACGGCAAGGCGCAGCCGGCCGGTCCGGG
The DNA here is from genome assembly GCF_056759895.1 of Stenotrophomonas sp. STEN038. Lineage (NCBI taxonomy): Bacteria > Pseudomonadati > Pseudomonadota > Gammaproteobacteria > Lysobacterales > Lysobacteraceae > Stenotrophomonas > Stenotrophomonas sp. STEN038. The sequence continues at coordinate 88,218 of NZ_JBRRDW010000003.1, read as the reverse complement.
CGGTGCACGCCAGGGCATCAACGACTACACCGGCTGGTTTGCCGGCAACGCGCAGATGCGCGGCACGTACCTGGGTTACGACGGCCCGTATCCGCCGTTCAACGACGAGCGCCTGCACCGCTATTTCTTCCGCCTGTTCGCGCTGGATGTGGAGCGTCTGCCGGTCGACGGTGCATTCACCGCCGCCGATGTGTACCGCGCCATGCAAGGCCATGTGTTGGCCGAAGCATCGGTGCATGGCACGTATACGTTGAACAAAGCGCTGGCCTAACCAGGTAGTGCCGAGCCATGCTCGGCAGAGGCTTTCCCGGTAATGCCCCAGCCGAACATGGTTCGGCTCTACAAAACAGCAAGGGCGCCTCGCGGCGCCCTTGCTGTTTGTTCAACGCTGATGGCTTATTTCGCCATTTCCGACATCACCACCATGTCCAGCACATAGGCCTGCGACGGTGCATCTGCCGGCGGGTTCTTGATCTGGTAGCGCTTCAGGCGCAGCACGTTGCGCACACCCGGCTCGTGGGTATAACCCTCGATGTTGCCGTAGAAGTTGGTGAACTCACCGCGCTTGCCCTGCTCCAGGCCCTGCTCGTTGTACTTCACCTCTCGCACCTGCAGGCAGGTGGCGTCCTTCATCAACGGGTGCGGGCAGGGCTTGGTCTGCGGCTCCACTTCCATGAACACCGTTTCGCCCGGGCCGCCATAGCGGGTTTCGGCGGTCGGCTCGGCGCGGAAGCTGAGCACGTCGCCGGACGCGGTGACCAGGGTCAGTGCCGAGGCATCCAGTGCACGCACGGTCAGCTTGCCCTGCAGGCGTTCGCTGATCAGGCCATCAACCGCCATCAGCGGGCCCTGGCAGGCCTTGTTGGTGGACATCAGGTTACCGACGGTCAGTGCACCGGCTTCCAGCGTGTAACCGCCGCCGATGTTGTTGCAGGCGTTGCTGACTGACAGGCGGTTGTCCTTGAAGTCCAGGGTCAGCGGCTTGTCGGCCTGCACGAACAGGCCGTCGATACGCTTGCCGCTGGCGTCCACGGCGTTGTCCAGCAGCCAATGGTTGGCGCCGAGCTGGCTGGCGTCGATGTTCGCCGCTGCTGCGGCAGGCGCGGCGGCGGCTGCAGTGGCTGCAGGAGCGGCCGTATCGGTGGCGTCCTTGGCGGCCGGCGGGTTGCTGCAGGCGGTCATCAGGGCGAACGGCAGGGCCAACAGGAGGATGCGCTTCATTTGGAACTCCTTGGGAGCGTGGAAAGATTCAGGGCGATAAACGGGCCGGCGTGGGCGCCGGGGTCAACTCCGCAGTGACGCATTCAGTTTCCAGCAGGCAAAAACAACAGCAGGCCGATGCCCAAGGCGATCCGATACAGGGCGAAGCCGCTGAAGGAATGACGCTTGATATAGCTCAACAGCCATTTGACCACAATGAAACCGGTGACCACGGCGGCGGCGAAGGCCACGCCGACGTCGGTCCAGTTCTCGCTGCCGAGCTTGCCGTCCTTGGCCAGTTCCAGGAAGGCATAACCGCTGGCGGCGAACATCGTGGGGATGCCGACCAGGAAGACGAACTCGGTGGCCGCCGAGCGCCGGCTCAGGCCCAGCAACATGGCCAGGAAGATGGCCGCAGCCGAACGCGAGGTGCCGGGGAACACGCCGGCCACTACCTGCGCCAGGCCAACGGCGATGGCTACTTTCCAGGTCACCGTCTCGCTGTCGGGCATGCGTGCGGCAAAGCGCTCTGCGATCAGCATCCAGACGCCGCCGATGACCAACGCCCATGCCACCGGGGTAACGGTTTCAGGCAGTTCCCAGCCGGCAAGGCGGACCGGCAGGCCGACCAGGGCGGTGACCAGGAAGGCCACGCCCAGCTTCATCACGTAGTCGCGGTTTTCGTGCTGGTTCAGGCCGGTGGCCAGCGACCACAGCCGCTGCCGGAACACCAGGGTGATGGCGATGATGGCGCCGGCCTGGATGATGATGTTGAAGAAATCCGAGCGTTCACCCAGCCAATGCTGGGCGATCAGCAGGTGGCCGGTGCTGGAGATCGGGAGGAATTCGGTGAGGCCTTCGAGGATGCCAAGGAGCAGGGCGGAGAGCAGGTCGGACATGGAAGCGGATTGAGAGGAGTCGGGCACAGCATAGTCCATTGTGCTTTTCGCACCCGAACGGTGCATGACGCACTAATCGCACCAATGTGGTGCGGCCATAAAGGTGCAAGTGCAACCATTGGTTATTGAAAACAAATACTTACACCGTTTTCAAAGTTGGCACGGCGTTTGCTTTAATACACACATTCTTCATCCATCCGAGGTTTCACCCGATGTCCCTGGAAAACGTTGAGAAGCTGATCAAGGACAACCAGATCGAGTTCATCGACCTGCGTTTCGTCGACATGCGTGGCATCGAGCAGCACGTGACCTTCCCGGCATCGATCATCGAGCCGTCGCTGTTTGAAGAAGGCAAGATGTTCGACGGCAGCTCGATCGCCGGTTGGAAGGGCATCGCCGAGTCGGACATGGTGCTGATGCCGGACCCGGCCAGCGCCTACGTTGACCCGTTCTACGCCGACCCGACCCTGGTGCTGACCTGTGACGTGCTCGACCCGGCCACCATGCAGGGCTACGGCCGCTGCCCGCGCGGCATCGCCAAGCGCGCCGAGTCGTACCTGAAGTCCTCGGGCATCGCCGACCTGGCCTTCTTCGGCCCGGAACCGGAATTCTTCATCTTCGATTCGGTCCAGTTCGCCAACGACATGGGCCACACCTTCTTCAAGATCAACTCCGAGGAAGGCTCCTGGAACACCGGCAAGAGCTATGACGGCACCAACACCGGCTACCGTCCGGCGGTGAAGGGTGGTTACTTCCCGGTGCCGCCGACCGATTCGCTGCACGATATCCGCGCCGAGATGTGCAAGGTGCTGGAAAAGGTCGGCATCGAAGTCGAAGTGCACCACCACGAAGTGGCCAATGCCGGCCAGTGCGAGATCGGTGCCAAGTTCAACACCTTGGTGACCAAGGCCGACGAACTGCAGCGCATGAAGCACGTCATCAAGAACGTTGCCCACCGCAACGGCAAGACCGTCACCTTCATGCCCAAGCCGCTGGTCGGCGACAACGGCAGCGGCATGCACGTGCACCAGTCGCTGGCCAAGGGCGGCGCCAACCTGTTCTCCGGTGACGGCTACGGCGGCCTGAGCCAGATGGCGCTGTGGTACATCGGCGGCATCTTCAAGCACGCCCGTGCCATCAATGCCTTCGCCAACTCCGGCACCAACAGCTACAAGCGCCTGGTCCCGGGCTTCGAGGCACCGGTGATGCTGGCCTACTCGGCGCGCAACCGTTCGGCGTCGTGCCGCATTCCGTGGGTGTCCAACCCGAAGGCACGCCGCATCGAAATGCGCTTCCCGGATCCGATCCAGTCCGGCTACCTGACCTTCACCGCGCTGATGATGGCCGGCCTGGACGGCATCAAGAACCAGATCGACCCGGGCGCACCGAGCGACAAGGATCTGTACGACCTGCCGCCGGAAGAAGAGAAGCTGATCCCGCAGGTCTGTTCCTCGCTGGACCAGGCACTGGAAGCGCTGGACAAGGACCGCGAGTTCCTCAAGGCCGGCGGCGTGATGAGCGACGATTTCATCGACGCCTACATCGCGTTGAAGATGAAGGAAGTCACCGCGTTCCGCGCAGCGACCCACCCGCTCGAATACCAGCTGTACTACGCAAGCTGAGTCGACAAGCTGATGTAACGGCGGCCACCGCACTGCGCTGGCCGCCGGCAACACCAGGTGTAGTTTCTAGCTGTTTTTAGGCGGCGGTGGCGTGGACCCTCCCCCTCCCATCCGCGTTCATCGCCGCCGCCTTTGTTGCTGGGGAGCACACAGGCAAAGCAACAGCCAGCAACACACCTGCAGGGGCAAGAGAATCCGAGCGCGCGGCATGGGCCACTCCTCCCTCCCGCGTGGTTGCGGTCGCCGGCAGCAATGCCGGCGGCAACAGCCAGGCCCATGATGCGTTCGGCGCAACAGCCAGCGGCCACACATCGGCCGGTGGAAGACACGATGCCGGCCCGCAGCCGCAGGCCGGTCTCCTCCACATCGGGACATGCGCATGAAATTAATCTCCGCGATCATCCGTCCATTCAAGCTCGACGAAGTGCGTGAAGCCTTGGGCGCCACTGGCGTTTCCGGCATCACCGTCACCGAGGTCAAGGGCTTTGGACGGCAGAAAGGCCACACCGAGCTGTACCGTGGCGCCGAATACGTCGTCGATTTCCTCCCCAAGATCCGCATTGAAACCGCCGTCACCGACGACAACGTCGAGGCGGTGATCGAAGCCCTGCAGGGCGCAGCTGGCACCGGCAAGATCGGTGACGGCAAGATCTTCGTTACCGCGCTTGAACAAGTGGTGCGTATCCGCACCGGCGAAACAGGCGCCGACGCGCTTTAAGAACCCGCTACCGACCCGTCCTCCGGCGGCAGCGACCGCCAGGTGACAACAGGTCGCTGGCAGGTTCCACCCCCACAACCGGAGTCGACAATGCGAACGGAATTTTTCACCGGGTTGAAAGCCCGGCTCGGAGGCCTGTGCCTGTCTTTCATGCTCACCGCGATGCTGCTGGGCATGTTCACCAGCAGTGCCTGGGCACAGGACAAGCAGGCGCCGCCTGCAGCTGCCACTGAGGTAGCTGCCGCGCCGGCAGAGGCTGCAGCCGCACCTGCTGCTGAAGCAGAAGCCGCACCCAGCTTCGACAAGGGTGACGTGGCGTGGATGCTCACCGCCACCTTGCTGGTGCTGATGATGGTGGTGCCCGGCCTTGCGCTGTTCTATGGCGGCCTGGTGCGCGCCAAGAACGTGCTCTCGGTGCTCAGCCAGGTGCTGGTGGTGTTCTCGCTGGTGCTGATCCTGTGGGTGGCTTACGGCTACAGCGCGGTATTCAGTGCGGGCAACCAGTTCTTTGGCTCGTTCACCGAATTCGCCTTCCTCAAGGGCTTCACCCCGGACTCGGTGGGCAATACGCCAATCGCCGGCCTGCCGGACTTCCTGTTCGTCGCCTTCCAGTCGACCTTCGCTGGCATCACCACCGCACTGATCGTCGGCGCCTTCGCCGAGCGCATCAAGTTCCGCGCGGTGCTGCTGTTCTCGGCGCTGTGGTTCACCCTGAGCTACATCCCGATGGCGCATATCGTCTGGGGCGGTGGTTACCTCGGTGAGATGGGCGCGATCGACTTTGCCGGTGGCACCGTGGTGCACATCAATGCCGGTGTCGCCGGCTTGGTTGCCGCATGGTTCGTCGGCAAGCGCCTGGGTTATGGCCAGACCGCATTGAAGCCGCACAACCTGCCGCTGACCTGGATTGGCGCGATGCTGCTGTGGGTGGGCTGGTTCGGCTTCAACGCCGGTTCCGCCGCCGCCGCCGACACCGTTGCCTCGCTGGCCTTCATCAACACCGTGCTGGCAACCGCAGCAGCCGTGCTGGGCTGGACGCTGGTGGAAGCGGTCACCAAGGGCCATCCGTCAGCGCTTGGTGCAGCCTCAGGCGCTGTGGCCGGTCTGGTCGGTGTTACCCCCGCATGCGGCACTGTCGGTCCGCTGGGCGCCATCGTCGTTGGTTTTGTCACCGGCATCGTCTGCGTCTGGGGCGTGACCGGATTGAAGCGTCTGCTGAAGGCCGACGACACCGCCGACGTCTTCGGCGTGCATGGCGTAGGCGGCATTGTCGGCGCAATCCTCACCGGCGTGTTCAGCGCACAGTCGCTGGGCGGCACCAAGGTTGATCTGGATATCGGTCACCAGGTGTGGGTGCAGGTGGTCAGCGTTGGCTTCACCGTGCTGTGGTCGGCCGTGGTTACTGCTGTGATCCTGCTGGTGGTCCGCGCCCTGGTTGGCCTGCGCGTCAGCGAAGAAGCCGAGCGCACCGGTTTGGACGTCACCACCCACGGCGAATCGGCCTACGAGGCCTAAGCTGTTGCTCAAAGCCCCTGCCCGGCAAGGCGATCAAAGCCCCTCTCCCGTTCACGGGAGAGGGGTTGGGGTGAGGGCAGCTTTTGAGGCATTGCCGGTAAGGCCACTGCCGAGCATGGCTCGACACTACAAACAGCAAATGAAGCCACCTGTATCCCTGCAACTGCATTGATAGCCCCTCTCCCGCTTGCGGGAGAGGGGTTGGGGTGAGGGCAGCTTTTCGGGCATTACCGGTAAGGCCACTGCCGAGCATGGCTCGGCACTACAGGCCTTCGGCCAACACCAACGCTTTCACTTTCTCAGCTTTCTCAAAATGATCCAGGCGGTGGATCTGGATCCACCACGTAGCCGCTTCCATCAGCAGTTCCGGATCGTCATTTCGATTCGCAAAAAACGCATAGAACGACAACCCAACCGTCGCCCCCTTCGCCGCGATCCTGGCATCGCAGACCGCAACGATTTTCTGTTTCAGTGAATCACGCATTGCCGCTCCAGCAGATCGACGAACCACCCATCTGCATAGCCTAGCCACATCGGCCAGCCATCCCCCAGCGGAAAGCGTTCTGAACATGCAGCGCATGTTCCGTGCCGGCATCACGTCGGCTCCCCAACTCCCTGAGCAGGCCCTCCAATGCACGCAAGCCACATCGCCGCCGTCATCGGCCCAGTTGCCGTTCCATGCCCGAGCGCACTTGCAATGCCGCGCGCGGCAACGTGCAATGTCCCCCATGAAGACCAAACTGCTGCTGCCGCTCGCCCTGTTGGCCACGCTGACTGCCTGTACCTCCACACCGGAGCGCAATCCGCTCGCGCAGTGGGTGCCGTCGCCGAACTACAACGATCGCCAGCCGGTGCTGATCGTGCTGCACCACACCGAGCAGGATTCGGTGCAGGAAAGCCTGGACACGCTGCGCAGCGCCAACAGTGGCGGCAAGGTCAGTTCGCACTACCTGGTCGGCAGCGATGGTGAGCTCTACCAGCTTGTGGCCGATGGCGAGCGCGCCTGGCATGCCGGTGGTGGCCGCTGGGGCGGTTTCACCGATCTCAATTCCACTTCGATCGGCATCGAGATCGACAACAACGGCGACAGCCCGTTCACCCAACCGCAGATTGCCAGCCTGCTGCGCCTGCTCGAGGATCTCTGCAAGCGCTACAACATCCCGCGCAGCCAGATCATCGGCCATGCCGACCTGGCCCCGACCCGAAAGGCCGACCCCAGCCGCTACTTCCCGTGGCAGCAGCTGGCCGCAGCCGGCTTCGGCCTGTGGCCGGACCCAAAGCACGGCGCGGCGCCTGCTGGTTTCGACAGCTGGATGGCGATGCAGGCCTTCGGTTACGCGCTGGATGACCGCGCTGCCGCTGCGCGGGCCTTCCACCGTCGTTTCCGCGGCAGCGACAGCCTGCCCGCCGAACTCGACGCCGAAGACGCCCGCATCCTGCATTCCCTGCTGCTGCAGAAGCAGTGATCGGCCTGCTTTGCACTATATTGGTGCAATGACCGACGTCGAGTTCTCACCCACCCCGGAATTGCTGGCCACGCCACTGGTCTGGAGTGGCGTGGACGGGCGCATCCAAGGAGCAAATCCTGCGTTCTGCCGCTGGCTGGGGGTGAGCGTGCGGCGCCTGCTTGGCCAGCCACTGGTGTCGCTGGAAGCGCAGGGCGAGGCCTTGGCGCAGCGCCTGGCCAACCCGGCCACCGACCTGACCCGCCTGCCGCGGCTGACCTTGGCGCTGCCAGGAGAGACCCCGCGCTTCGCCGATGGCTGGTTGAGCGCGGTGGAGCAGGGCGGTTGGCTGCTGGAAGCGCATCCGGTGGATGAGTTCCAGGGCGCCGACCCGGCGCAGGTCTTGCCCGGCGCCTTCAGCGCCGCCTTGAAGGGCCTGGCCCACGAACTGCGCAATCCGCTGGCTGGCCTGAAAGGCGCGGCCCAGCTGCTGGCACGCCGTGCGAGCGGGCGCGATGCCGACGAACGCGAGTTGATCGAACTGATCGGCGCCGAGATCGAGCGCCTCAACACCTTGCTGGAGCAACTGCTGTCGCCAGCACCGCAGCGTCCGCATGCGCCGCTGAACATCCACGCCGCGCTGGAGCGCGTGCTGCGCCTGGTCGAGAACGAAGCCGGCTGGTCGGTACGCCTGCTGCGCGATTACGACCCCAGCATCCCCGAGTTTCCCGGCGATGGCGATCGCCTCACCCAGGCCTTGTTGAACCTGGTCCGCAATGCGATCCAGGCCGGCGCCACCAGCGTCACCCTGCGTACCCGCGTCGAGCATGGCCTGCGCATCGCCGAGCAGCCTTATGCCCTTGCCTTGCGGCTGGAAGTGGCCGATGACGGCCGTGGCGTGCCGGAAGAACTGGCCGAGCACCTGTTCCTGCCGCTGGTCAGTGGCCGCGCCGAAGGCACCGGGCTTGGCCTGGCCTTGGCGCAGCAGGTCGCACGCGAACACCGAGGCACCTTGAGTTACCGCTCGCGCCCCGGCCACACCGTGTTCACCGTGCTGCTGCCGTTGCCAGCCGCCGAGGAAGCGCCGGAGGTGGGCGATGCCTAAGTCGACACAGGCCGCGACCGTCTGGGTAGTCGATGATGACCGTTCGGTACGTTTTGTCCTCACCACCGCCTTGCGCGACGCCGGTTACACGGTGGAAGGTTTTGACAGCGCTGCCGCGGCGCTGAGTGCCATGGCGCGGCAGCCGGTGCCGGATCTGCTGTTCACCGATGTGCGCATGCCCGGTGACGATGGACTGGTGTTGCTGGACAAGCTCAAGACCGCGCATCCGCAGTTGCCGGTGATCGTGATGTCGGCGTACACCGATGTGGCCAGCACCGCTGGCGCATTCCGCGGCGGTGCGCATGAATTCCTGTCCAAGCCCTTTGATCTGGACGATGCGGTGGAGCTGGCGCGGCGCGCGCTGCCCGAAGCCGAAGAACTGCCGCAGCCGGTGGCACTGCCGCCTGCGGCAACGCAGAAGGAAGAAGGGCCGCCACAGCTGATCGGCGACACACCAGCGATGCGCGCGCTGTTCCGCGCCATCGGCCGTCTCGCGCAGGCACCGCTGTCGGTGCTGATCAATGGCGAGACCGGCACCGGCAAGGAACTGGTGGCGAATGCATTACACCGCGAGTCACCGCGCGCCAAAGGCCCGTTTGTCGCACTCAATACCGCGGCGATACCGGCCGAGTTGCTGGAAAGCGAACTGTTCGGCCACGAAGCCGGCGCATTCACCGGCGCGACCAAGCGCCACATCGGCCGCTTCGAGCAGGCCGACGGCGGCACCCTGTTCCTCGATGAAATCGGTGACATGCCGCTGGCGCTGCAGACCCGATTGCTGCGCGTGCTGGCCGAAGGCGAGTTCTTCCGCGTTGGTGGCCGCGAGCTGATCCGCGTCGATGTGCGCGTGGTTGCCGCCACCCATCAGGACCTGGAAACACTGGTCGAACAAGGGCGCTTCCGTGCCGACCTGTTGCATCGGTTGGACATGGTGCGGCTGCTGCTGCCGCCGCTGCGCGAGCGCCTCGGCGACGTGCCGCAGCTGGCCGAGAATTTCCTTGCCAACGCCGCACGCCGGCTCGACATGCCGCCAAAGCGCCTGTCGGTGGCCGCGGTGAAAGCGCTGCGCGAACACCATTGGCCGGGCAACGTCCGCGAGCTGGAGAACGTCTGCTGGCGTCTGGCGGCATTGGCTGTCGCCGATACGGTATCGGCCGAAGACGTACAGGCCGCATTGAACCGCGGCGGCCGCGCCACCGGCAGCACTGCGGCGGTGGCACCGCAGCACTGGGACAAGGCATTGGCGGCATGGGCCAGGCAACGTCTGGCCGAAGGCGCCAGTGGCCTGCATGCCGAGGCGCGCGAGCGTCTGGACGCTGTGCTGCTGGAAGCCGCACTGGATTTCACCGATGGCCATCGTGCCGATGCCGCCACGCGGCTGGGACTTGGCCGTAACACCGTTACCCGCAAACTAGGGCCTGGCCGCCGTCGCGGCAGTTGAGCATGGCACCGGCCCGTCTGTTCTGTTGCAAGGAGATATCGATGCGCATCCTGCTTCCCCTCACCGCCAGCATTGCTGCTGTGCTGCTCAGCGCCTGCGGTTCCACGCCCGCACCCAAGCCGGAGGCGCCGCCGCCGGTGGCCACGGTCAGCACCGCCAGGATGGCCGAAGCGAATCTCGCACCGGCCTCGGCCAGTCTGGTCAGTGGCCGTCTCGCACTGGTGCCGGAAGCTGGCGGGGTGCATATCACCGGTGTGATCGGTGGCTTGCCGCGCGGCCAGCAGGCCGCCTTCCATGTGCATGAGAAAGGCGATTGCAGCGCGGTGGATGCCAGCAGCGCCGGCGGCCATTTCAACCCGGGCATGCAGCAGCACGGCCGCGCCGCTGCGGGCGCGCACCATGCCGGCGACATGGACAACCTGCAGGCCGATGCCAAAGGCGTGGCGAACGTGGACGTTCATCTGCGCGGCGTTACCCTCGGCGGTGGTGCTGCAAACGACGTCGCTGGGCGCGCACTGGTGGTACATGCGTCAGCCGACGATTACCGCAGCCAACCGGCCGGCAATGCAGGTGCGCGTGTCGCCTGTGCGGTGATTCGTGTGGTGCGCTGAGCGTGCCAACCCGCAAGTCCAATCCGGATTCGATCCAGACCAGCAAGGGAGTCAACCAATGCGACTGATCCACACCAGCCTGTTCCTCGCCAGCGCCCTGGCCCTCACTGCCTGCAACAAGGGCGCAGAGCCCGATGCGGTGCCGGCCGACAGCATCGCCCCCACGACCGAGACCACACCGGTAGCCGACCCGGCTGCACCGCCGGAATTGGCAAAGCCAATCGCAACCGCACAGCTGCAGCCGACCAAGGACAGCACGGTCGCCGGCACCATCAACTTCAGCCTGGTTGATGGCCAACTGCGTGCCAGCGGCGACATCACCGGCTTGAAGCCGGACAGCGAGCACGGCTTCCACATCCACGAGAAGGGCGATTGCAGCGCACCGGACGGCACCAGCGCCGGCGGCCACTTCAACCCGGGCAGCAGCGAACACGGCAGCATCAGCACCGCCATGCACCACGGCGGCGACATGCCCAACATCAAGGCCGATGCGCAGGGCAACGCGCACATCGACGGCCCGGTGGCGAGCAACGTCAACGTCGGTGTTGGTGATGGTTTCGACATCGTCGGCCGCGGCCTGATCGTCCACGCCGACCCGGACGACTACAAGACCCAGCCGACCGGCAATGCCGGTGCACGCCTGGCTTGTGCGGTGATTGCCAAGGCGGAGTGATTGGCTCCCTCCCTTTCGCGCAGCGAAGGGGAGGGCTGGGGAGGGGTGCTTTGGCTTTGGCCTTTGAACTTGCATCTGCTCCCAGCATGCAGCTCTCGCCGTGATTCACCACTGACCTTGGAGGTCAGACGATCAGTTCAGGGGCGATAGGCAACAGCAACAGCACCCCTCCCCAGCCCTCCCCTGCGCTTCGCGCAAGGGAGGGGGGCAGAGCACGGCACTTCAGGAACAGAAAAGGCCGCTTACGCGGCCTCTCTGCATTCACCAGCGCGCACTCAGTGCGCCAGCAACGCCTTCGCATCCTGCCCGGCATTCACGTGCACATACAGCACGTCGATGCCATGCGCTTCCAATACGGCGGCCATCTGCCGCTGGCGCATCATGTACTGCTCGTACACGCGTTGCAGGCGATCACAGTCGTTCTTGTCCTGCGCGTAATGCGCGCACCAGCCTGCTGGATCAAACAACGCCATCCGCACTTCGCCGCCGACGTAACGCAGCAGCGGTTCGGGCGAGGCGTCCAGCCATTGTTCTTCGTTCGGCGCGAACATCGCCGTCTCCAGTATTGGCCACAGATCCGCAAGGCCCTGGTTGTCGTACTGCATGGCCATCATCGCGGCCAGGTCGTTGACGGTGAAATAGCGCGCGTGTTCGATCTGCGCGGCAAAGCTGTTCTGTGCCAGCAGCGCGGTATCCGGTTGTGCCATGCCATTGGCCAGCAGCACATCTTCCAACGCATCGCGCACGTCCTGGCGCACTGCCGCTTCACCGCCAGCCAGCACGAACGGCAGCAGCCGCAGCGCACCGCCGGTCAGCGCGGGATCGGCCTGCAGTGGCAGCGGGATGTCGCCATTGGCATCGGCACCAAAGGCCAGCAGGCGCGCACCGTGGTTGCGGCCGGGCGCGCGCATCTGCAGTTCTTCCAGGCGCCGATGAATGGGCAGGCCGGGGCGCAGCACTTCGGCCGGGTCGAAATGCGCCGCGGCGAAAACCAGGTCCAGCTCGCTGACCTGCGGGACCAGCTTGGTCAGGTCGCGGCCTATCAATGCGACCAGTTCGCCAGCCTGCTCGGAGCCCAAGGCTGCCTTGCCGGGCTGCTCGCCGCCAGCCAGTTCCAATGCCACTACGCCAAGGGCGTTCACGTCGGGGTTTGAATTGCTCATGATTCGCGGTTGGCCCATCACGGCCTCGAAGCTACACTCAACACCATTATGCCTGCTATCGCGTGCAGGCCACTTTGAACACTCTTTCCCATGTCAGGTACCCGCATGCCCAGCGCTCGACCCGTCGCCATCCTCGGTGGTGTCCGCATTCCGTTCTGCCGTCAGAACACCGCTTATTCGGACGTTGGCAACCTTGGCATGTCGGTCCGTACGCTTGGGGCGCTTGTTGAACGGTTTGGCCTGCATGGCCAGCAGTTGGGCGAAGTGGCGATGGGCGCGGTGATCAAGCATCCCAGCGACTGGAACCTGGGCCGCGAGGCCGCGCTGTCGTCCGGCTTGTCGCCGCTGACCCCGGGCATCACCCTGCAGCGCGCCTGCGGTACTTCGCTGGACAGCATCATCACCGTCGCCAACAAGATCGCCCTGGGGCAGATCGAGTCCGGCATCGGCGGCGGTTCGGATACCACCTCCGACGTGCCGATCGTCTACGGCAAGAAGCTGCGCGCGCGCCTGCTGGCCGCAAACCGTGCCAAGAGCACCGGCGACAAGATCCGCACCCTGCTCAAGGGCTTCAAGTTCTCCGAGCTCAAGCCCGAGTTCCCCGGCGTGGCCGAGCCGCGCACCGGCAAGAGCATGGGTGACCACTGCGAGGACATGGCCAAGGAATGGAACATCTCGCGTGAAGCGCAGGACGAATGGGCGGTGTCCTCGCACAAGAAGCTGGCTGCCGCTTACGAACGCGGTTTCTTCAGTGACCTGATCGCACCGTTCCGCGGCGTCGAGCGCGACAACATCCTGCGCCCGGATACCTCGCTGGAAAAGCTGGCCACCTTGAAGCCGGCCTTCGACAAGGCCTCTGGCCGCGGCACCCTGACCGCCGCCAATTCCACCCCGCTGACCGATGGCGCCGCCGCGGTGCTGCTGGCCAGCGAAGAGTGGGCACGTGCGCACGGCCACGAGCCGCTGGCCTACCTGCGTGATTCGCAGGTTTCAGCAGTGGACTTCGTGCATGGCGAAGGCCTGCTGATGGCACCGACCACCGCTGTGCCGGAAATGCTCAAGCGCAATGGTCTGACCCTGCAGGATTTCGATATCTACGAAATCCACGAAGCCTTCGCTGCGCAGGTGCTGTGCACGCTGAGCGCCTGGGAAAGCGAGGATTACTGCCGCAACCGCCTGGGCCTGGATGCAGCGCTGGGCCGTATCGATCCGGCCAAGATCAACCCGCTGGGTTCCTCGCTGGCCACCGGCCACCCGTTCGCAGCCACTGGCGCCCGCATCATCGGTACCGTGGCCAAGGAACTGGCTGCCCGCGGCGGCGGTCGTGCACTGGTGTCGATCTGCACCGCCGGCGGCATGGGCGTGGTCGCCATCGTCGAGCGCTGATGCGCTGTTTGTAGTGCCGAGCCATGCTCGGCAGAGGCGTTCCCGGTAATGCCGTTTGCCGACCATGGGTCGGCACTACGGCGTGGTTGCCATTGTTGAGCGTTGCTGCAGTTGATGTAGTGCCGAGCCATGCTCGGCAGTTGCGTTCCCGGTAATGCCGTTTGCCGACCATGGGTCGGCACTACGGCGTGGTCGCCATTGTTGAGCGTTGCTGCAGTTGGTGTAGTGCCGAGCCATGCTCGGCAGTTGCGTTCCCGGTAATGCCGTTTGCCGACCATGGGTCGCCACTACGGCGCGGTCGCTATTGTTGAGCGTTGCTGCAGTTGATGTAGCGCCGAGCCATGCTCGGCAGTTGCGTGCCCGGTAATGCCGTTTGCCGACCATGGGTCGGCACTACGGTGCCCTTGCGGGGGCCGGCCCGGCACCCCTATTGTCTGCTGACCAAAGGACGGGGGTAGGGCATGAAGCGTATTGCGATCGGTTTGGCGGTGTTGTTGGCAGGATGGGCGGCACCGGCTGCTGCGATGACCTTCATGAAAGTGGAGCATGTCTGCCCCATTGGCGGTGAACGCTTCAGTGCCCAGGAAATGGGTTCGGGCACGGCGTACAGCCGCTTCCTTGACGGACGCTTGTATGGCCCCATCGAATCGCCGTGGCCACTGGTGTCCTGTCCGGGCAACGGCTTCGTCATCTACAAAAAAAACTACAGTGCCGAGGAAATCAAGCGCCTGTCCGCCGTGGTCGCAAGCGACGAGTACCAGCGCATGCGTGGGACTGAAACCAGCTACTGGTTGCTGGCGCGCCTGTTTGAAGCCGTCGATGCGCCGTTGAAGGAGCGTGCCGGGGTGTTGCAGAGTGCGACCTGGCAGGCTTCGCCTGAGCAATATCCACGTTACGTGCAAGCCGCATCGGCGGCGATCGCGCCGCAATGCCCGGATGCGCGCGCCGTCGCCGATCAGGACGAGTCCTGGTTGTACTGCCAGATGCTGCTGGGCGAATGGGAACGCAGGTTGTCGCGTTTCGATTCCGCGCGCGCGCGCTTCGAGCGCCTGCAGCCGCTTCCGGAGCGTCTGGTGCGTGGACAGGACCGCGAGCGCGCGCGTCGCCAGTACGTCGCCGAAATTGCACAGCAGCTGCAGCTGATCGCCGACAACAACCCGATGAACACCATGGCGGTGGATGCGAATGCACCGCCGCCGGCCAAGGAGACGGCAGCGGGCCCGATTTCGCCGGAGGCCGCGGAAGCCGCAGCCCGCACCGCCGCCGATGCGGCAGCTGCCGCCGCAGCCGCAGCCGCAGATGCCGCCTATGCGGCGGGAGTGGCTGCAGATGCAGCTGCCAGTGACGATGCGAGCGACGTCAAGCCACAACAAGGGCGGCGCTGAGCGGCGTAGCTGGCGGTGTGTTCGTTGGGCTGTGTTCTGAGCGCCGGTTCGCCGATGGATTGTGCAGCCGCACACCGCGCTGCCACGCCAGCGGCGTAGCTGCGGTTCGCTCGAGAGGCGGCCCGCTTGGATCTCACAGGGGACGTAACGAATGGATGAGTTCAACCCGTATGCGGCGCCGGAGGCCTTGCCGCCGCCGCTTGCCAACACCAGCCCGGATAACGGGACCTGCTGGCGCGACGGTGATCAGCTGCTGGCGCTGCCGCATAGCGATCTGCCGCGCTACTGTGTCAAATGCGGGAAGCCAGCGCTGGAATACCGCCAGCGCAAGTTCTATTGGCATTCACCGTGGATGTATCTGCTGATCCTGCTGCACTTCCTGGTCTATCTGATTGCCGCACTGGCGGTGCGCAAGACGGCAGTGCACAACGTCGGCCTGCGTTCGGCGCACCGCAAGCGGCGGTTGAATTTCATCCTGATGGCATGGGCGTCGCTGGTGCCGCTGTTTGGTTGTTTCCTGTTCGACAGCGGTGCGGTGATCGGCCTGGGAATACTGACCTTCCTGGTGATGGTGCTGTGGGGCCTGATCGGCATGCAGATACTCAAGCCCAGGAAGATCGATGTGTCCTTGGCTGTGTATCGCGGGGTATCGCCGGCGTTCCTGGCGCGCCTGCCACGCTATCCGTATCGCCGCGACTAGTTCGGCAGCGGCCAACGAAGCCCAGGAAAGCGCAATACGCCAGGACGATACAGCGCCAGCTCAGTCCTCGTTGGTCGCCTGCGCGTGATCCAGCAGGAACTGGCTGATGGCCTGGCGCAGTGGCAGGTCTTCCGTGCGCTGTGCCAATGCATCTGCGCGCAGCGCGTGTTCGTGCGCAGCGGCAACATCGCCCAGGTTGGAGTGACGTTCGGCCAGCGCCAGGCAGATCGAGGCTTCGTAGTTGATCGCCTGCGCAGCGTTGGCAAGCATCAAGGCGTGGGTGTAGTACTTGATGGCAAGGTGATCATCGCTGGTGAAGTCGGCCAGCGTTTCCCACAGGAATGGATGATCGCGGCCGGCAGCGGCGATTGAATCGCAGTAAGCATGCAGCTGTGCATATAGCGATGCACTGGCGTCCTCTTCGCCATCTTCGCAGGCGTTGAGGATGGCGTCGGTCAGTGCGACCACGCGCGCGTGGATATCCGGGGGTATGTTCATTGCGGCTCGTTACGGAAAGCGTCGAAGGTGCACCTGCAGAGACTCAACCCGGCAAACGCGGCAAGCCATGCGCATCGCGCTCTTCGGCCACGGCCTGGTCCTGGATCTGCTGCTGCAGGTTGCGGCGTTGGATCGGTTGCGGCGTTTCGCCGCGGCGCTGACGCACCGCATTGAGCAGGCATTGGTTTGCCAGCGCCTGCTCATCCTGTGCGGCAAACACCTCGCCCAAGGCTTCCCAGGCGTCCGCACCGGCATCCTGGGCGATGGCGCGATGCAGGAATTCCTCGGCTTGCGCCCATTGGCCTTGACCAGCGGCCAGGCGCGCCAAACCCAACAGCAGGGCAGGGCTGTTGGGATGCGACTGTAGCCAACGCTGGGCGCTTGCCCGGCGCGAATCGTATTTCTCCACCGGCAGCTGCGTGTACAGGCTGACCAGCGCTTCGTCCCAGTGGCTGTCGAGGGTCTGCTCGATGCTGCGCAGGGCGACGTCGGTCCAGTTCAGTGCCACCGCGCGCTGTGCGTAGCGCGCCACCGCCTGCGGGCTGACGCGGAGCGACTTGGGTAGCACCTCCCAGCGAGCAGCCAGGGTATTGACGTCGCTGGCTTCGTCGAGCATCTGCAGGGCAAGCGTGGTTTCCAGTCCGGCAACGGCGCTCGGCGGCAGCACCTGTTGCTGGCGTAATGCACCCAATTGGCCGTACGCCTCTTCAGCGCGACCGGCGCGCTGCAATGCCTCGGTGCGCAGCCACAGGCCGCGTGGCGGCAAGGGTTGCAGGGCCGGGAGGTCCAGCGCGTTGATCGCTTCCAGCGGCTTGTCCAGCTGCAGCCAACGCTCGGCGCTGTGCAGGGCGTGCAGGTGCGGATCGGCTTCGGCCAATTGCTGCAGGTGCTGGCCGGCGCTGCTGTTGTCCTCGCGTGCTTCGGCCGCACGCATGGCGGCGACCAGTGCGATCGGGCGTACGGCTTTCTCCGTTGCGGCGTTCTGCAGCAGTTTTTCGGCGCGCTGCCATTGGCCGTTATCCAGTGCCTGCAGGCCATCGATCAGGCGCGCGCGGCCCTGCTTGCGGCGATGCCGTGCCCAGGCCCGGAATGGGGTGCTGACCAGCGACCACAGCAGCCAGACCAGCAATGCGGCGATCAGTACCGCCAAGGCAGCCTGCGGCAAGGTGGCGATGTAGTCGTGGTCGCCGGCACGGACGATCACTTCGCCCAAGCTGCGTACCGAGTCCTGGCCCAGCCACTGCGCACCAAAGATGCCGGCAGCGGCGACCAGCAGCACCAGCAACAGCGAGCGGAAAGCCTTCATGGTGCGTCCTTGGCGGTGCGCGTGCTGCGCAGTTGCTGCAGGGTGCTGCCAAGCTCGGGCAGGTTGGGGCGCAGTTCCACGCCGTGCATCTCGCGTAGTTCACGGCGGCGCTGTTGACGCTGCGGCGAATCCGGCCACAGCCGCTGCAGCCAGTCATCTACACGGTCCAGTGCCTGCTGCCAGGCCTTGTCATCGCCACGTTCGAGGGCAGCGCGGGCCAGGCTCAGCTCGATCTGCAGCGAGTCATTGGCGGCGATCCGCTCGGAGCGGGCAACCAGTACCTTGCCGTCGGCCGGACGGATCTGCACCAGCGGCGACAGCATCTGCTGCCACCATGGCTGCTGGCTGTCGGCGGGCAGCTGCAGGTGTTCGGGCAGGCGTTCCAGTTCAGCGGACCACTGCTCAAGCTGGGCAGCGGTGCGGGCGCGTACACCCGGGCCCAATGCGTCCAGCGCGTTGCGCTCCTGGATCAGGGCCTGGCGCAGGTTGAGGTAGTCGGGGCTGTCGATGCCTTCCAGCGCGCTGGCGGCCAGTGCATACAGACGACGCGCACCATCCAGGTCGCCGGCAAAGGTCAGCCGTTGCTGGGCTTGATTGAGCAGAAGTTCGGCCTCTTCGCGGCGTACGGCCTGCGCGCCCTGGCGCGAACTGTCGGCCAACTGGGCGAGGTTTTCTTCCAGCAGCGCATTGCGCTGGCTCAGCCCCAGCACTTCATCGCGCAGCACGCGGTTGGTGGCGGCGGCGTCCTGGATGCTGCGGGCATTGGCGCGCTGGTCGCGGCGCAGGGCTTCCAGCCCCTGCTGCATGGCGGTCAATTGCTGGGTCGCGTTGTCGCGGGCCAGATCGGCCTGCTGCTGGCGGCTCTGCCAACTGTGCCAGCCAAACCAGCCGGCGGCGCCCAATGCGGCGATGGCGATCAGCGGCAGGAGCCAGCGCAGGGGCCGGCGCGGTTGAGCGGGTGCGACGTCTTCATTCATCAGGGGGCAACATCCTTGGCGGGCATGGCCACGACACAAGGGTGACCACGCTGTTGGTGCAGGCAAAGCATCGCCCGCGCGCCGAATGCCTGCAAGTCGCCCTTGTTGTTGCGCTCAGCCTGCGGCCGGGAAAAGCGCGGCGTGGGCGGCGCTGGCCAGCTGTGCAGGCAGGGGGCCTGTGGCGATGCTGACGTTGCGGAAGCCAAGCTCGGAGGCAAGTTCGGCAAGTCGTGCGCTGGCGGCGACCGCTGCGGCCTGTTGCCATTGCTGCACCAGGTCTGGCGGCAGATACGGCAGCACCGTCTGCAGCGCTTCGCCGCTGCTGATCGCCACCACATAAGGCATAGGCAGTGCCTGCAGGCGCGCAATGGTGGCCTTGCTGACCGGCAACGGCACGCGTTCGTAGACATCGATGCGTTGCAGCTCGGCACCGCGCTCGCGCACCTGCGCAGCAATCACGCCACGACCACCTGGAGCGGTGACCAAGGCCACGCGCAGACCGTGCAGGTGCCGCATGGCTGGCAAGGCCAGGAGGCCTTCGCTGTCCATCCGGGTCGGCGCCTGTACGCTGGCCGCACCGCGGCGACGCAAGGCGCGTGCGGTGCCTTCGCCAACGGCGATGAGGCTGCCTGCGCGAAGCTCGGCCAATGGCAGCAAGCGCGCGGCGGCTTCGGCGGCGGCGGGGCTGGTGAACACCAGTCGATCGTAGTCACGTGCTGCGTTCAGCTGCGCGCGCGTTGATTCATCGGTGCGCATCTGCAGCCGCCAGGGTGACAACGCCAGCGTACGTGCACCCAAACGCGCAGCTGCGCTGCGCAAGGTGTCGTGCTGCCCTTGCGGACGCATCGAGATGAGATGCCAGACCGTGTCGGCTGGCACATAGGCGGGGCGGTTCATTCCATGCATTATGCGGGCGCTTTCCGTTTTGCGTGCGCGTACATGTCCGAACATTTTGCTGACCCCGTGCTGCTGGAACACCTTCAGCGCACTCTCACCGCAATGCCGCCGGTTGCGGCGATGGGCATTCGCATTGCCGGCTATGACAATGGCGTGCTGCGCATGCAGGCACCGTTGGACGCGAACATCAATGACAAGGGCAATGCCTTCGGCGGCAGTCTGGCTTCGGTGATGACCCTGTCGGGCTGGGCGCTGGTCAGCATGCGTCTGGGCTTGGCCGGCAAGCAGGCTGAGGTGTACGTGGCCGACAGCAATATCCGCTACCGCGCGCCGGTTTATGGCGACCTGCTGGCGAGCGCACGGCTGGCCCCGGACCAGGATTGGGATGGCTTCCTGACCTTGTTCAGTAAGCGCGGGCGCGCGCGGGTGACGGTGCGGGCGGCGATCGAAGGTGGTGCCGCCGAGTTTGAAGGGCGCTTCGTTGCCCTCGGCAAAGGCTAAGATCGGCCATCACCGAGGGGGCCTGCATGTACCGAAACCTGTTCCAGTCAGTTGTCGTCGCCCTGTTGCTGGTCGCTGGTGCAGCCCAGGCCGAGGGCCCGAGCCGCTCACAGCGCAACAAGCTGGTGCCTACCCAGGAAGCCTATGTTGCGGCCGTGCGCTGGGGCGATTTCGACAAGGCGGAAGAGTTCATCGACCCGTTGTACCTGCAGCAGCATCCAATCACCGACCTGCAGCGCGAGCGCTACCGGCAGGTGCAGGTGTCCAGCTACCGCGAGCGTTCGGGCGGCACTGGCGCCGATGGCAGCATCGAGCGGCGCGTCGAAATGGGCGTTATCAACCGCAATACCCAGGCAGAGCGTACGGTCGTCGTGAACGAGCGCTGGCGCTGGGACCCGGAAGCCAAGCGCTGGTGGCAGGCAGCCGGTTTACCGGACTTCTGGCAGGGCCAATGAGGCATTGGCTGCATTTTCACCGGCTGTGCGACAATCCATGCCCTCTTATCGACCCGTGACCTGAGTGAATTACGAAGAGTTGCTGGCCTTCGCCGGCCGAAATCCGATGCTGTCACTGGCCCTGGTCGGCCTGACGGTGGCCATCATTGCCACCGAGATCGCCCGCCTGTTCCGTGGCTACAAGTCGCTCAAGCCGTCTGAATTGACCCATATGATCAATGCCGGCGGTGCGACCGTGATCGATCTGTCGGCTGCCGCCGACTTCGAGAAGGGCCATATTGCCGGTAGCCGCAATGTGCAGCCGGCACAGTTGACCCCCGCGCACAAGCTGCTGGCCAACGCCAAGCAGAGCCCGGTGGTGCTGCTGTGCCGTACCGGCAATGCCTCGGCAACAGCAGCAAAAACGCTGAAAAAAGCCGGTTATGAGCAGGTTTATGTGCTTGATGGCGGTTTGCCGGCATGGCAGGCAGCAGATCTGCTGCTGGTCAAAGGCCGCAACTGAGTCAGCAAATTTTCAGTCAGGGCTTGTGTAGGTGGGCAACCGCCCCCATCGCTGGTCTTGTACTAATCCCATTCAATGAACAATCTGTTCTGGAGTCTTGAGCAATGTCCGAAGAGAACACCAACGGCGTAGTCCCGGCCGACGAATCCGCCAACGGCCCGGCTTTCACCATCGAGAAGATCTACGTCAAGGACGTTTCGTTCGAGTCGCCGAACTCCCCGGTCATCTTCAACGAGAACGTGCAGCCGGACCTGCAGCTGAACCTGAACCAGAAGGTGCAGCGCCTGTCCGACACCGCTTTCGAAGTGGTGCTGGGCGTGACCCTGACCTGCAAGGCCGGCGACAAGACTGCCTATGTGGCCGAAGTCGAGCAGGCTGGCGTATTCGGCCTGATCGGCCTGGAGCCGC
Organism: Stenotrophomonas sp. STEN038; assembly: GCF_056759895.1. Classification (NCBI taxonomy): domain Bacteria; kingdom Pseudomonadati; phylum Pseudomonadota; class Gammaproteobacteria; order Lysobacterales; family Lysobacteraceae; genus Stenotrophomonas; species Stenotrophomonas sp. STEN038. The sequence continues at coordinate 66,811 of NZ_JBRRDW010000003.1, read as the reverse complement.
AGGCAATCGACGTGCTGCTCGGCACCCAGTGCCCGAACATCCTGTTCCCGTACGTGCGTTCGATGGTCTCGGACCTGATCCAGGCTGGCGGCTTCCCGCCGTTCTACCTGCAGCCGATCAACTTTGAAGGCCTGTACGCTGAAACCCTGCGTCAGCGTCAGCAGCAGGGCGAGCCGTCGCTGGCCGACTCCGAGCCGGCTGGCAACGCCTGATCGGCGTCTGCGTTCCTGTATGAGTACGAACGACGCAGAAAAGATCGCCGTTGTCGGCGCGGGCTCCTGGGGCACCGCGCTGGCTACACTGTTGGCCCGGCACGGTCATACGACCGTGCTGTGGGGACGTGATGCAGCGGTAATCGAGGCGATTGATCAGCGTCATGAGAATCCCCGGTACCTGCCGGGGATTCCCTTGCCAGAATCTTTGCGCGCCAGCACCGACCTGGCTGCCACCGTTGCCGGGGCAGACTGGATCTTGGTGGTGGTGCCTTCGCATGCCTTTGCCGAAACCGTGCGCGCGCTGGCGCCGTTGCGGCCGGCCGGGGCAGGTGTGGCCTGGGCGACCAAGGGCTTCGAGCCCGGCTCAGGCCGTTTCCTGCATGAAGTAGCGCGTGAGGTGCTGGGCCCGGACGTGCCGTTGGCCGTCGTCACCGGCCCGTCCTTCGCCAAGGAAGTCACCCTGGGCCTGCCCACCGCCATTACCGTCCACGGTGATGACGATGCGTTTTCCCAGCAGGTGGCCGACGCCATGCATGGCCCGGCGTTCCGTGCCTATACCGGCGACGACATGGTCGGTGCCGAGTTGGGCGGGGCGATGAAGAACGTGCTGGCAGTGGCAACCGGCGTGGCCGATGGCATGCAGCTGGGCTTGAATGCCCGTGCCGGCCTGATCACCCGCGGCCTCAATGAAATGCTGCGGCTGGCGGCTGCCATCGGTGGCAAGCCGGAAACCCTGATGGGTCTGGCCGGCCTCGGCGATCTGGTGCTGACCAGTACCGGCGACCTGTCGCGCAACCGCCGCCTGGGTCTGGCGCTTGGCCGCGGCCAGAGCCTGCCCGATGCGGTGAAGGAAATCGGCCAGGTGGTGGAATCGGTGCAGACTGCCGACGAAGTCATGCGTCAGGCTGACCGCCACGGCATCGACCTGCCGATCTCCAAGGCAGTGCAGTCGGTACTGCACGGCGAACTCAGCCCATCCGAAGGCCTGCAGCAGCTGCTGGCCCGCGAACAGAAGCCGGAGTACCCGGACACGCTGTTCAAGTAAGGATGAGCGACGATCAAAGAAAAAGCCCGGCAATGCCGGGCTTTTTTTTGTAGTGCCGAGCCATGCTCGGCAGTGGCTCTACCGGTGAAGCTTCAGCCGAGCATGGCTCGGCACTACAGAAAGCCAGCCTTGCCGAGCATGGCTCGGCACTACCGCCGGGCGCCGCCCAAAAAAAAAGAAGCCCGGTCGGGGGAGGACCGGGCTTCCAGCGGCGCGTGGGAGAGAGGTCACGCGCCATACAACACCACTACTTGTCGCTTGTTGCTTTGTCGCTTACCAGGTGAAGCGCGGGCCGACGAACCATTCCTTGTCGCCAGCCTTGGCCAGCTTCACTTCGCCGGTCAGGCCCCAGTTCGCGTTGAACTTGCCAGTCGCGCCGACGCGGCCGTAGAACTCGCCGTCCGGGTTGTAACCGTTCTTCTTGCTGTAGTCCTCGTAGCCAGCCAGGGCATAGCCTTCGAAGTTCGGGGTGAAGGCGGTACGCACGCCGACTTCAGCGCTGTAACCGTTGAACTTCGGGCCGTACTCCAGATCCAGCTTCTGGTAGGCCGCACGGGCCAGCAGGTCGGTGTTCGGGGCAACGGTGTAGTTGTAACCAACACCCAGGCGCCACTGGTCGACGTCAGCCTTGAACTTGTCGGTTTCCTGCGCGTTGTACTCACCGAACACATGGAAGTTCGGATGTACCGCAACCGAGCCCTTCACCGCCCAACCATCGGCGTCGCCGCCCTTGGTATCGGTGTTCACATAGCCGCCTTCCACATAGTTGTAGGACAGGCCATCGGCAGCCGAAGCGGCGAACGGCAGGGCGGCCAGCAGGCCCAGAGCGATCAAAGAAGTCTTCATTTCGGCATTACCTCGTTATTGGTCTTGATCGTTACGGCCTGAATCTGTGGCCGTTCGATAGTTGTGAATTATCCGTTAGCCGACGGAATCCACCCTGAATATCAAACTGACCAGTACATAAATTAAGGTGAAGAAAAGGGAACTTCCCTCGTTCTGATTGTTCGTGCGCCATTGGCTGTTTCCAGCGATCGGGATGGCAAACAGCGGCATGTGGCTACCGGACACGTCCCAATGCCGGGAGCCCACCGATCCTGGCGGCCTGTCACCTGGAGGAATCTCCTAAACTCGCTGTTGGACACGCACGGAAACCCAGCATGGATGTCACAACCGGGGAACGGCCCGCACTGGCGCCGCTCGATTACCACCGGCAACTGGTGGCGCACCTGAAGCAGCACGAACCCGATGTGTGGCGCTGGGCGGCATCGCAGAAGATCCGCGAAGAACACCTCGCACAGGTCCGTGCCGATCTGCTGCGTGATACCTACCGGCTGGAGGCGCAGGCGCATCCGGAGATACATGCCAGCCTGCGCCTGGCGATGCAGCGGCTCGGGGTGGAAGCGCCGGCCACGCTGTACCAGGCCGGTGCCCAGGACATGAACGCAGCGCTGCTGTTCGTGCCCGGTGAGGTGCACGTGGTGTTGCAGGGGCCGCTGCTGGAGCGGCTGACCGAGGACGAGCGGCTGGCCCTGTTTGGCCACGAGCTTGCGCACTACCTGCTGTGGTCGCTGGAGGACGGCGATTTCCACGTTGCCGACCGCATCCTCAATGATGCGCTGGCATCGTCACAGGCCACGGCCAGTCATGCCGAAACCCTGCGTCGCTACTCGTTGCATACCGAATTGTTCGCTGACCGCGGCGGCGCCGTGGCTGCCGCTGCACCCAGCCCGGCGGTCAGCACCTTGCTGAAGGTGCAGACCGGTATGACCAACCCCGATCCGGCGGCCTACCTGCGGCAGGCCGCGGAAGTGGATGCCGGCGACAAGCAGGCCAGCAACATGCGCAGCCATCCGGAGACCTTCATCCGCGCACGCGCGTTGGAGCTGTGGTGGCAAGGGGCCGGGCAACATGCCGAATGGGTCCGTGAAAAGCTCTGCGGCAGCTTGTCGCTGGGAGCGCTGGATCTGCTCGATCAGACAAGGCTTGAGCAGCTGACGCGCGGCTTCCTCACGCACTTCCTCGAGGAGCAGCCATTGCGCAGCGAGCTGGTGCTCAACCAGGTGCGGCAGCTGTTTCCGGACTGGACGCCGGACGAGGCAGCGCTGTCGGCGCAGGCCATCGTCGACATGAAAGTGGATGACAGTGTGCGCGGCTATCTCAATGCGCTGATGCTGGATCTTGCGCTGGTCGACAACGACGTGCAGGACGCCGCGCTGCTCCGGGCGAGCACGCTGGCGCATGTACTGGGCAGCGAGAACGCATTGCAGCTGAATCTGAAGCGCGATGCGCGGCTAGGCAAACGTGAGTTGGACAAGTTGAAGAAGAACACCGAACGGACGATGCGGGCATGAGTGGGATCGATGAAACCCCGTTGTCTTCCGGCAACCTCGCCGCGCTGATCGATGCACAGGCCGGTGCAGCGCTCGCCACCGATGACGTACTGCTGTTGGTGCTGCCGCTGTTCGCCCAGGTGACCGCCTTGCATGAGGCCGGGCGCGTGGCCGCGCTGTCGCCGGATGTGATCGTACTGGACGGTGCGGGTGCGCTGGCGCTGCGTAATATCAGCGGGCAGGCCGCGACCACGGTCAGCGCCGCGCTCATGAACCGGGTGCAGCCTGCTGCCAGCTCCACCCTCAACATCGTCGGCGCGCTGCGCTTGGCGCATGATGCCGACGGGCGTGAGCAGGTGGATGACCTGGCCGTGCAGGCCGACACCGAAGCGCCGATTGAACAGCCGGTTTATCTGCCGGGGTATCGCAGCTGGGAATTGGCACTGGGGCAGCACGACGAGCTGACCGATATCTTCCAGCTTGGCATGCTGCTGGCGGCATTGGCCTGTGGCCTGGACTTCGACGATACCGACGACCTGCGCAGCTTCGCCGGCAACCGCAACAACCTGTTCGTGCTGGCGCCGCGACTGCATCCGGTGCTGGCCAGCGTCATCGTCGAAATGACCGCGCTCAATCGGCATGACCGCGCCACGGAGCTGGGCGGGCTGGCGGCGCGCCTGCGCACCTGGCGTGATCAGCCCGACGTGCTGGATGTGGCGCGTGCCCTGTCCGGCGTCAGCGGGCTGTCGTCGCGGCGTGGCGCGGTGCTGTCGCATCTGCGTGATCGTTTGTTCGACCTGTCACGACGCAATCGCCTGCTGTTCTTCCGGCCCACGGCGGGCTCGGTCAACATCACCGTGTCCAGCGTGCCGTTGATGCTGCAGGTGGAGAGCATCCAACCCGAACACATCTGCACCTGGAGCGGGCCTTTCGCGGCCGAGCTGATGGCCGGCAAGGCGGTGGACCTGCAGCGTTGGTTGCGCTTCGACGACCAGCCGTTCCTGCCCTCGGCACTGGACAAGCTGATCCAGGAAACACGCCGCGACCGCGCCGAATACGGCTTCAGCAACCTGCGCCTGGTGGTGGCGTTCCTGCGCTGGCACAACCTCAAGGAATTCCCGGAAGAGCGCATCACCACGCCGCTGTTGTGGCTGCCGGTGGAACTGGTCAAGCGCAAGGGCGTGCGTGACCAGTACGTGCTGCAGGCCGAAGACGGTGAGGCCGAGTTCAATCCGGTGCTGCGCCACCAGCTGCGCCAGCTCTATGACATCCAGTTGCCGGAAACGGTGGACCTCCAGAAAACCAGCATCGCGCAGATCCATGCCGACCTGCTGGCACAGATCCGTCGTACCGAACCCTCGGTCGAGCTGCGCCTGCTGGAAAAGGCACAGATCAAGCTGGTGCGGCAGAAAGCACTGCAGCGTCTGCAGCAGTTCCAACGCCGCCGCCCCAGCGGGCGCAGCAACCGCGCATTGAGCGCGCACCTGCCGGATTACAGCTACGAACGCGAAGACTACCGGCCGCTGGGCCAGGCATTGTTCGAGCGCTGGGTGCGGCCGAGCGCCTTGCCGCAGCGCTTCGAAGCCGGCGCCGCACCGAGCGCAGGCCCGCGCCATGCACGGATGGTGGAAGCCGCAGATGCAGAGCGCGTCGGCTATGCCTTGCAGGAGGCCGAAGGGCACCGCTATGCCTGGGACCTGGACCTTGCCCAGGTCACCCTGGCCAACTTCAATTACAAGAAAATGTCGCTGGTGCGTGACTACACCCAGCTGCTGGAAGGCAATAACGAAAATCCGGCGTTCGACCGTGTGTTCTCGATCGAGCCACGCGCGCTGGATGCAGGCGCGGCGGACGTGCTGCCGCTGCGCGAACAATGGAACGTCATCGCCTCCGATGCCACCCAGGGGGCAGCGGTGGGGCTGGCGCGCAGCCAACGCAGCTTCATCATCCAGGGGCCGCCGGGCACCGGCAAATCACAGACCATTACCAATCTGATCGCCGATTACGCGGGACGTGGCAAGCGCGTCCTGTTCGTCTGCGAGAAGCGTGCTGCGCTCGACGTGGTGTTCCACCGCCTCAAGCAGGCTGGGCTGGATCCGCTGTGCTGCCTGATCCACGACTCGCAGGCCGACAAGAAGGCCTTCATCGCCGACCTGCGTGGCTGCTACGAACGCTGGGTCGCGCAACCGCACGACAGCGAGCTGCTGAACCAGCAGCGCGATGCGGTGCTGGACAAGCTGCAACACCTGCAGGCGCGCATCGATGCCTTCGAGCAGGCCATGTCGTCAGTGCCCGAGCCGCTGGGCACCAGTGTTCGCCAGCTGGTGCGACGCATGGCCGAACTGCCGGCCATGCCCGAGTTGGATGCTGCGCGGCGGGAAGTGCTGCCGAACCTGGCTGCATGGGATGGGCAGCGCGAACTTGCCCTGCGCGTGCAGCGCAACCTGCAGGAACGCTTCGGCATCGACAGTCTGGCCGCGCATCCATTCGGTCGCCTGTCCGCTGCGCTGGTGGCGGATGAGCGTGCGTTCGGCCGCGTGCAGCAGCTGGTGGACGATTGCGAAACCCTGCTGGAGCAACTGGACCCGGTGCTGGAGGACAGTTCGGGCTTGATCAAGCCGACGCTGACGCCGACGCAGGCCTTGCAGCTGGCCGAGCAGGCACGTTGGCTGCTCGACAACGGCATGGCCGCGCACCTGCAGCTGCTGGACGCAGCGTCCTCGCAGGCGGTGGAACTGCAACGTGCGAGCGACGATCTGGAAAAGCAGCAGGCAGTCCTGCACGCATGCGCCCAGGCCACGGCCCACTGGCGCGACAAGTTGAGCCAGGACGACACCCAGGCTGCACTGGCCCTGGCGCAACAGTTGGAAGGCTCATTGACACGCTGGCTGCAGCCAGCATGGTGGCGCCTGCGTGGCGAGCTGCGCAGACGCTACGATTTCGGCAAGCATGCGGTGCACCCGGGCTATGCCAGGGTGCTGCAGGCGTTGGCGGCCGAGCATGCCGCAAGCGCCGGGTTGGCACAGGCTGACGCCCGCAGCTGCCGCCAGTTCGGCGTGACCAGCATGCGCGGCCTGCTGGACGCACTGGCCCGCTTGCGCGAGCTGCAGAGCAGTTCCGCACCGATGCAGGCGATGCTGGCGCATCTGGATCGCGCGCTGGATCCGGTCACTGCCGCACGCAATGAGACCGTGGCCGCCGCGCCGCTGCACAAGCTGATCCAACGTCTGGGCGAAAGCGTGGACGCGCAGCCGGAGCAGCGCCTGGAGCAGGTTGCCGAGTTGATGCGCGACCTGCGCGAAGGCCTGGAGGAGCTACCGGATCTGCTGCCGCTGCTGCGTGCGGTGCACGCGGGTGATCCTGCGGTGAGTGCGGCACTGCGGCAGCTGCCGCTGCCGGTGCTGCAGATCGAGTCACTGGTTGCCGACGAGGCGCTGCGCCGGCTGGAACGCGCGCATCCGGAGTTGGCGCGCTTCGACGGTGCTGCGCTGGCGGGTACCGCCCGTCATATCGGCGATGGCCAGCGCGAGTTGCTGGGGCTGAATGCCAAGGTGGTGCAGGCCACCCTGCATCGGCTGTTTGCAGGCAACGTGCAAGCCTCGTCGTTGTCGGCCACCCAGCTCGATGCGGCCGGCAAGGACTTCAAGAAGCGCTATGCCACCGGCCGTCGCGAGCTCGAACACGAATTCGGCAAGAGCATGCGTCATCGCTCGATCCGTGACCTGTCCGACGATGAGACTGGGCTGGTCGTCAACGACCTCAAGCCGATCTGGCTGATGAGTCCCCTGTCGGTTTCCGATACCTTGCCGCTGTCGCCGGATCTGTTCGATGTGGTGATCTTCGACGAAGCCAGCCAGATTCCAACCGAGGAAGCGGTGCCGGCATTGAGCCGGGCGCGGCAGATCGTGGTGGTTGGTGACGAGATGCAGCTGCCACCGACCAGCTTCTTCTCCGCCGCCGCCGGCGAAGAAGAGGAAGAAGTGGTGGTGGAAGAAGATGGCGAGCGCATCGCCATCAACATGGATTCGGACAGCCTGTTGAACCAGGCCGCACGCAACCTGCCGGCAACCCTGCTGGCCTGGCATTACCGCAGTCGCCACGAAGCCTTGATCAGTTTCTCCAACGCTGCCTTCTACGACGGCAGGTTGGTCACCATTCCGGACCGCCGGATCGAACCAGCAACCGATGTGCCGGCGCCGGTGCATTCGACCCAGGAAGATGCCGGTGGGATCGGTGCGGACGCATTGCACGAGCGCGCGGTCAGTTTCCACCATGTTGCCGATGGTGTGTACGGCGCGCGCCGCAATCCAGCCGAGGCGCGTTACATCGCGCAGATGGTGCGTGAGCTGCTGCATCGTGGCAGCGGCCAGAGCATCGGCATCGTTGCCTTCTCCGAGGCGCAGCAGGCGGAGATCGAATCGGCGCTGGAAGCCCTGGCCCTGGAAGACCCGGAGTTCGCACTGCAGCTGGAGCGCGAATACGTGCGCGAGGACGAGGACCAGTTCAATGGTTTGTTCGTCAAGAATCTGGAGAACGTGCAGGGTGATGAGCGTGACCTGATCATCCTCAGCATCTGCTATGCGCCGGGCGCGGATGGTCGGATGCTGATGAACTTCGGCCCGATCAACCAGCGTGGCGGTGAGAAGCGCCTGAACGTGATCTTCAGCCGCGCGCGGCTGCGCATGGCGGTGGTATCGAGCATTCACGCCGAGGCGATCACCAACACCCACAACGACGGTGCTGCTGCGTTGCGCGCATTCCTGCAGTTCGCCCAGGCCAATGCGCGTGGTGACTTCGAACGCGCACAGCTGGTGTTGGGCGCACTCAACGCGGGCGCACGCGAGGCGTTCGCGGCTGCGCCGTCGCCCGACGCAATCCGTCAGGCGCTGGCCGCTGCCCTGCGTCAGCGCGGGCATGTGGTGCATGAACAGGTGGGGCGCTCGCAGTTCCGCTGCGATCTGGCCATTGTTGATCCGGCTGGCGGCGATTACCAGCTGGCGATCCTGCTCGATGATCCGCAGCAGGCCATCGCCGATACCTGCGAACGGTATGTATTCCGCCCCGGCGTGCTGCGTGGTTTTGGCTGGAAGGTGATCGATGTGCCGGGACGCGACTGGCTGCGCGCACCTGACGCGGTACTGGCGCGCATCGAAGCGGCGCTGCAGGGCGTGGAAGCAGAACCGGACGAAGCATTTGATGTGTTGGTTGCGCAGCCGCTGCCCGCGCAGAGCGTGCATGCCAGCGTGGACGACGTGCCGCCCCAATTGGCAGAGGCGTCTGTTAGCCGCAGCCTGGTGTTCGATCAGGGCAGCTCGAACAAGTTCTGGCGCGTGTCAGTCAGTGGCAGCGAGTTGGCGGTGAACTATGGCCGTATCGGCAGCAATGGTCAGCGCAATGTAAAAGTCTTCGACAGCGCCGAGCGTGCACGCCGGGAGATGGACAAGCTGGTGGCCGAGAAGCTGGGCAAAGGCTATCGCGAAGCCTGAGTTGGCGTGGGCCGACCTTCGTCGGCCTACGTCCGGGCGCCGCATCGTCCTGGTTGCAGTACTGCGCTGCAGTCACGCTGGCGGCCACTCAAGACGAAGTGCGTGGCCTGTGGTCTTCGCAGCACCGGATGGGTAGGTGTCGTCCGAGCTGTTCTGCAAATCTGGCTATAACGCGCTGGCCGCCTGTATCAGTCCACGTTCGCCATTCGTGGCGAATGGCAGATTCAACGGCGCGGATGCATCGCCAAGAGGTTCCACCTGTGATGAGTGGATGGGCGATATCTGGTGGTTATCGCCAATCTGGTTTCTTACCTGAAATCTGGGTTTTCAAGGTTGTAACAAAAGCCTTGCTTCGAGCTGATTCTCATTCTTCCGGCCAGGATTGATGCCGATAATCCTGCCGCCGACGCTGCGCAGGCTTTTTCAAATCAATGCGTTGAACACAAGCAAACACAGTCGTCGCGGCGTTTGAGAACGTGCAGCAGACCCGTCAAGCGAGGGTCCTCCAGGTATGGACGGATGCGGCAGGAACACGTTCCCGATGCTGGGACTTGAGGTTGTTTGCGTGATACATGGATCACCGGGTGACCTTGGCCTGTAGGCAATATCAGACCGGGAACTGGATGCAGGAAGTTGAAGCATCTCCAATCCCTTGATTGGAGCGTTACGGCGCAAAGCCAGGGCCGACGATTGACGCTGTTTGCCCAGCCTTCGCGATGAGCCCCGCCTTTGTCGGCAACGATCTCCAGCAACGGTGCCGGAGGCCGCGCCGCCGTGCGCCCGCAGATGGCGCGATCACCAGCACGCCGCGTTCCGACATCAGGCAGACAGTCGCTTCAAAGCGGTTGCGTGGTTTATTGAAATCAATGGAGACAACAAATGAGCGCAGTGAGTTACGACCAGATCCGGCAGATGGCGATCCTCGACCATCCCGATGTGTATGCCGTTGGCAGCGTACCTGTGATTGACGCGATCATCGATGATCAGGGCAGCAGGACGGGGGATATCGGCAACGGTGGTTATACCGATGATGGTCGGCCGGAGATAACGGGCAAAGGCAACCCCGGTGATCTCATCCATATCTACGACGGCTTTGAACTGCTGGGACGTGTCCGGGTAGCGGCAGATGGTGCATGGGCGTTCACACCGTCTTTCCCGCTGTCCGATGGCAGGCACAGCATCAGCATCCTGCACGAGTACGAGGACGGTGATGTCAGCGATCTGTCCGCACCGTATGTGATCTTCGTTGACAAAGTGGCTCCCGAGCCACCCTCGATCAGCGAGGTGCTGGATGATGTTGGGCCACACACCGGCGCGATAGGCAATGGTGGTGGCACGGATGACACCCTGCCTACGCTGTCGGGCAAGGGCGAGGCTGGTGCTACCGTCACCATCATCGACAACGGTCAGGTGATTGGTGGGGCGCTGGTCGCCGATGATGGCAGCTGGGTTTTCACGCCCGACGTCGAGCTTGCCGACGGTCAGCATGAGTTTGAAGTCGTAATGACCGACCAGGCTGGCAATGCTTCCGACCGTTCGGAGAAGCACATCATCGTGGTCAAGGCTGCTGTGCCAGCACAGATCGCCACCGTCACCGCCATGGGCAAGGACTCGGGCGCCAACAGCAGCGACTGGCTGACCAACGACGGTACAGCAGGACGCCTGATGCAGGGTTCACTCAGCGCGCAGCTGGCCGCCGATGAACGCCTGCTGGTTTCCACCGATGGCGGTGTGAGTTGGAGTGTGGCGTCGGTGGATGGCCTCAGCTGGGCGGCGCAGGACAACAACAGCCACAACGGCGACTGGTCGATCCAGACCAAGGTGGTGAATGACGCTGGCCGCAGCGGTGAAGTGGAATCGCGTGCTGTGTTCCTCGATACGCTGGCACCGGATGCACCGACAAAACTCAGTGTCGACGGCTCCTACCTGACGGTGGCATTCAAGACAGCAGGGGTGTCCGCTGGCGACATCGTCAGTGTTGTATTGAATGGACAGCGCTTCGACCATGCACTCACCGTCAAGGAGGTGGCTGCTGGAAGCGTGCGGATCTACTCGGGGTTTGCTGTCGCCAGTGGCGACGTCATGGCCGCCATCATCGACCAGGCGGGCAACAGCTCGAAGTACCGTGACATGGGCGACAACAAGCTCATCGACTTCAACAGTGCCGGCTACGTGAACCTCAGTAGCGGAAAAAGCACGACGTACAACGGCCTGCGGATCACCTCCGAGATCGATCATGATGTCTGGCAGATACCAGACGCCATCACAGGACTGACCAGCTACGACCCAGCGGTCTACACCGGCATGAAGATCGGCGTCACCGGGCGCACCCGCATCGACTTCACCGAAGGTCCGGTTTCCGAGCTCTCGTTCCTGGTGACCAACCTGCAGGCCGGTTACTTCGACCCGTCGGTGGTCACGTTCTACGCGGCCAGTGGCGCGGTGGTCGGGCAACTGTCGCTGTCTGCGTATTGGCCAAACTCCTTGAATGCATCGTTCAAGGCGCCAGCCGGGCAGGACTTCTCGTACATGGTGGTGAGCACCGGCTACAAGGTGCCAGGCTACACGGGTATTGGTTCGTGGGACTGGATCGGCCTGGATGACTTCCAGATCCGCAGCGGCGCCAGCGAGCTCAACGTCCTCAATAATCAGGTGATCGCTGGCAAGGCTGGAACCTACCATGGCGGTGACGAGGACAACGTGTTTTCGCTGGACAATGTCGCCAACCTGACCGCGGCCAGCAGCGGCGGTGTTTCCGGTGGTGCAGGGGTGGACACGCTCAAGCTGACCGGCGCCAACCAGCAGCTGGATCTTGCGACGTTGAAGGACAGGATGGATTCCATCGAGATCTTCGATATCACTGGCACCGGCAACAACAGCTTGAGTCTGTCGCTGCGGGACGTGCTTGCCAATGGGCAGGTTGACCTGTTTCACCAAGGTTCGAAGCAGACGGTGCAGATGATGGTGAAGGGCAACGCTGGCGACGTGGTCACGCTGGATGATCTGCTCGGCGCTGGCGGCCAGGACCTGGGCGACTGGGCATCAATGGGCAAGCAGTACATCGGTGGCGATTCGTATGTCATCTACCAGCATTCCGGCATGGATGCCGAGTTGTTGGTACAGGATGCGGTTCGGGTTGAACTGATCTGATGCGGACGGCGAGCTGTCGCTCTCGGTGAAGGCGACGGCAGGCTTGCATGCAACAGGAAAGCGGCACCCTGCGGTGCCGCTTTCCGTGTATTCGATCAAGCGCAGGCTTGCGCCGTTGCCAACGCATCAACGCGCGGCAGCTACCATCAACGCCGAGCTGTCCACACTTTTCACGCCCTTGATGGCCTTGGCGGCGGCAATGGCACGGTCGGCTTCGACCTTGCTGGCGACGGTGCCACTCAGTGCCACCACGCCGTTGACGGTCTCGACCTTGATCTCCATGCCGGACACATCCTTGGTGGTCAGCAACTCGGCCTTGACCTTGGTGGTGATCCAGGTATCGGTGCCGGGCTGTTCGGACTCATGACCCTGCGCGGCTTGACCTGCGGCCTGCACGGTGAGGGCAGTGCCTGCGCAGCCAACGGCGATCATGCCTGCGAACAGCAGTTGCTTCATCTTGCGGGTATCCATGTCGTGTCTCCGATCAGAGCAACGATGCTCCAACTGCAGCCTGCACGTAGGCCGATTAAGCGGATGCCTGTATCCGGTGATGAGCAGGTGCAGGAAACGCAAAGGTAGCGTAATGCAGGAGTCGTGCTGCGCATTGCGGATCAGGCAATCATCAGATCCCAGGGCAGGTTGGAATCACGGAACTTGAAACGGTAGCCATCGAAATCGATCTGCTTGGCGATGTTGCCGTGCTCATCGACCATCGTATGGAAGCAGACGTCGCTCAGCCTCATGGTGGCGACACGGCGGCCGTCGCTGCTGCCCTTGGCGATATTCCTGGATTCGGTAGCCAGCAGGGTCACCAGGCGACGTTGGCGGCCGGGGCCTTCGAGGAAAAACTTGATCTTGTCCAATGGATCTCTCCGGTAGGTGATCCCTGATCTGGCTTCACAGCTATAGCCGGGATCGTGAACAGGCAGCAATGCGTGAATACGCATAAACGGATATCGCGGCGTATTGCTTGAACTGCATCGCGACCATGATGTGTGCTGCATCGCGCTATGCCACGCAGTGTTAACAACTACCAAGGCACTACTGATAGCGCGACGACAGCGGCGATGACGGCGATGCCGATCAGGATGATGCTGCGCTGGCTGAGCCTTCTGCGCTTCATACATGCTCCCTTGCGTTGCAGGCAGTGATGCGAGCTATTGCTATAGCATGGCCTTCAGCAACGCCAGCGAAACAAGCAAGGCCTTCGCCCGTTGTGGAAGCGGCGTAAGCCGCGAAGTGAACATCACTTCCGCCGCGGCGAATTCACAATGCCGGCACGCGCGGCAACGGTCACATCACGCGCGATCTCGCGCTGCCATTCGCCGCGCACATCAGCGATCCAGCACCATCACTCAATAACCGGAAGCGTGATGTAACTCGGGTGCTCACTGTTGTTCCAGATCCGCTGCGTGGCCTTGCGATAGTCGCCAGGTTGGGCGAAGAAGATGTTGTCCACGTAGTGCTGCGGGTTGCGGTCGTAAAGCGGAAACAGGCTGGACTGCACCTGCACCATCAAGCGATGCCCGGGCTGCAGGGTCTGGTTCACGTTGGGAAGATCGAAGCTGTAAGTCTGCGGCGCATCCGGTGTGATCCCTTTCGGCTGGCTGAAACTCTCGCGGTAGCGGCCGCGGAAGATGGTGATGGCCAACGGCAGCTGGTAGCCGGCCATCTTCGGGTTGTCGGGATACTGATCGGGATAGACGTCGATCAACTTCACTACCCAGTCGCTGTCGCTGCCGGACGTGGATGCGCTGAGCTGTACCTGCGGAATGCCGGCCAGTTTCATCGGCTTGTCCAGCACCGGGCCGGTATAGGTGAGTACGTCGGTGCGGCCATCGACGAAGCGCTGATCGCGCACCAGCCACGTCGTCCAGACATCACGGTCGCCCATGTTGACCGGACGTGGCACGAACGGAACAGGTTTGGCAGGATCGGAAATGTACTCTGCGTACTGCGCACCAGTAGTGACGCTGTTGAAGGCCAGCTGCGCGTCGGTGTTGAGATAGAGTCTGCGTGCATTGGCAGTGCAGCCCTGCGTGCAGCTCTGTGGCCAGTTGCTGTAGCTGTCCCAACGGTTGCTGCCGGCGTTGTATACCCACACCGGCGGCGTGTTGACGACCGGCGCGCCGTCCTTGAGGTATTGATCGAAGAACGGCTTGAGCACCTCACGCCGCCATTGCAATGCGGTATCGCCATTGAAATCCAACGCGCCCAGCGAGCTGCCGTTGTAATTGGCCCCGCTGTGCCGCCAGGGCCCGATCACCAGGAAGTTGCGGGTGTTGTCGTGGTCCTTCGGTTCCAGTGCGGCCCAGGCGGTGTGTGCGCCATAGATGTCTTCCTGGTCCCACAGGCCTTGCTCCCACATGGTGGGAACGCTGATCTCCGGCAGCTTGGCCAATAGTTTGTCCAGCGCCTGTTGCTGCCAGAACGCGTCGTAGGCGGGGTGGTCGCTGACCTTGTGCCACGCCGGTATCTGTTCCAATCCCAGTGTTCTGGCGAAGGCTCCGACCGAACCCGCCTGCAGGAAGCTGCTGTAGTCGTCGCCGGTCGGCATGGCGATTTTTGCGCCGGCACCGCGTGCCGTCATCTGTCCGCTGAAGTAGCCAAGGTTCACCTGCCGATAGGCGCCGTGCTGGAACCAGTCATCGCCCATCCAGCCGTCGATCATCGGGCTCTCCGGCGCAGCCACTTTCAAGGCGGGGTGCGGATCGAGCAGCGCCATCACCACGGTGAAGCCTTCGTAGGAGGAGCCAAGCATGCCGACCTTGCCGTTGGACTCGGGCAGGTGTTTCACCAGCCAGTCGATGCTGTCCCAGGCATCGGTGCTGTGATCGATCTTGCTGGTGTTGAGCGGACCGCGTGGCGGCCGGGTCATCACGTAGTCGCCTTCCGAGCCGTACTTGCCGCGCACATCCTGGAACACGCGGATATAGCCGTCCTCGGCAAACACGGTATCGCCTTGGGCGAGGGCATCGACAAGGTGCGTCGCGCCCGGCGTGCGATCAACCCGGCCGGCCGCGTTGTAGGGCGTGCGGGTGAACAGGATGGGCGCGTTGTGCGCGCCTTTGGGAATCATGATCACGGTATAGAGCTTGACCCCGTCGCGCATCGGGATCATCACCTCGCGCTTTTCGAAGTCACGGACTGGCTGCGGGGCGATGAACTTCTTGCCGGTGATGTCGGGTGTCATCGGCGTGACCTGGGCGGTTGCCGTCGCAGCTGTTGCAAGCGTGGTGATGGCGGCGATGGCGACGGCAAGAGTCTGGATCCGCATTGCTCTACCTCAGGCGCTGGGGGCAAGCGCTGACGCTATGCCTGTGTAGTGGTGGTTACACATGGCAAAGGTCATGGGGTGGGCTGAAGCAGCAGATGAAGCAAGGCAAGAGCGACCCCTCCCCAACCCTCCCCTGCGCTGCGCGCAAGGGAGGGGGTAAAAGCGGCGGCGCGTTGATCTGGCGGAGCGCAGCCAGCAGCCCCCTCCCTTGCGCGTAGCGCAGGGGAGGGTTGGGGAGGGGTGCTTTTGAGCTGTTGCTGTTGCCTTCACCAACAAACAACCCAACACCATCACCCAGCAAGCAACTCCACATGCTCCCCGGCCGGCCCACGCAGGCTGCAGCGCTCACCGGCATCCATCACCACCCAGCCGGCCTCAGCCAGCGCAGCGGCGTCCACCGCCGGCAAACGCAGACCAAGGCTGTACTGACCCGCATGCCGCAGCTTGGGTGAAGCAGGCAGATCCACCTGGTCAATCTCCACCATGCATTGCCCTGGCATCGGCACCACCGCCACCGGGTAGCGGCCGTCCAATGCCTGTCCATAGGCACGATTGAGTACGGTTATTTTTGTATCGAAAGCCCAACCCTTGGCGCCCAACAATGTAGACCAGGCACGTTGCGAGGCATCACGATCCGGCGTGGTCATCACCCCGATGAAGGTGCTTGCAACCGTCGCGTCCGTCATCGGCAGATCAAACGGCGGTACCGCTGCCTTGATCTGGGTGAGGTAGAGCAGTTCGCCACACGGTCCAAGCACTTGCGCTGCGCGGATGGCATCGCTCAGTTCCAGATTCGCAGCCGGTCCCAGTACTTTGAAGGGAGCCCGCAGGCCGGCAGCCAAGCTGTCGATATCGCCCACCAGTATTTCCAGTGACAACCAGCCGTGGCGGAACATGGGTTCGGCTACGATTGCGTGCGGGTCTTCAATCACCCGCAGCACCGGTTCGCCCGTGCTGTTGCCCAGCCATGCCAGCGGCGCGCCGCTCAGGTCCTGCAGGTCGAGTGCTGCAGCATCCCCGGCGTCGAGGGTGCCGCGCTGCCGCACCTGCAGCGCCAGCTGCGCGACATAGGCATCGCAGACCTGCTGCAGGTCCGGCGCAATCAAGGTCGCATGGATGATGCCCTGTTTTAAATGCGGCGCGTTCATGTGCGCCGCTCCGTCGCCAGCTTGCGCTCCAGCCATGGCATCAGACCGCCGCCGGCAACGATCGCCATCAACTCGGTGGGAATCTTCTCGCAATCGAATTCACGGCCCGTGCTGTGATTGATGATGCGTCCCTCCACCGGTCGCACTTCCAGTTCATCGCCGCGCGATGCTTCAAGCGTCGCACAAACCAGCGCGGGAACGCCGAGATTCAGTGCATTGCGGTAGAAGATGCGTGCGAATGACCTGGCGATGATGGCGCCTACGCCGAGCTCGGCCAGTGCCTGCACCGCCTGCTCGCGCGAGGAGCCGATGCCGAAGGATTCGCCGCCGACCACGATGTCGCCGCGTCGCACCTCGCTGGCGAAGTCCGGGTCCACCGCTTCCAGGCAGTGGCTGGCGAGCACGCTCATCGGCTCGCGCATATAGGGGCCTGGCGCCAGTACATCGGTATCGATGCGGTCGCCAAACACGAAGGCCTTGCCACGAACGTTCAAACGTTCTCTCCCAACAACTCGCGTGGATCGCAGATTTCGCCCTTCACCGCGGCGGCGGCAACGCTGTATGGCGAGCCGAGATACACCTGTGCCTCGGCCGAGCCCATGCGGCCCTTGAAGTTGCGCGCGGTGGTGGACATGCAGACCTCGCCGCCGCTGAGCATGCCGGCACCCATGCCGGCACAGGCGCCGCAGCCGGACGGCAGCAGGATGGCACCGGCTTCGGTCAGCGTCGCCAGGGTGCCTTCGGCTGCCGCCTGTGCCGTCATCGCCACCGAGGCCGGAGCGATCAGCAGGCGCGTGCCGGTGGCGACGGTGCGGCCTTTCAAGACTTCGGCCGCCATACGCAGGTCGGTGAGCTTGGCGCCGGTGCAGGCGCCGATATAGGCCTGGTCGATGTGCACCTTGCCGTGCTCACCAACCGGGCGGCTGTTGGCCGGGCTGTGCGGAGCGGCCACATGTGGTGCGATTTGAGCGGCGTCATAGCGGTAGTGGTGCAGGTAGTTGGCACCGGCATCGCTGCGCCACTGCGCCAGTTCACCGTGGAAGGGCTTGCCGGCCTGTTCCAGCGCAGCCAGAGTCGTTGCGTCCGGTTCGACGATGCCGGTTTCGGCGCCGAGTTCGGCAGCCATGTTGCACAGGGTCAGGCGCTCATGCATCGGCATCGCCTGCACCGCGCTGCCGCCGTACTCAAATACCTGGCCCTCGTTGCCCATGCCGAGTTGGCCACACAGCATCAGCATCACGTCCTTGGCACTGACGCCGCGGCCGAGCATGCCGTCCAGCTGCACGCGGGTGGTCTGCGGGACGCGCAGCCACACTTCACCGGTAACCAGTGCGCCGGTGATGTCGGTGGCGCCCATGCCGACCATGAAGGCACCGAACGCGCCGCCGCTGGGCGAGTGCGAATCACCGCCGACGCAGAACATGCCCGGCTGCACGTGGCCGTGTTCCTGCAGCACCACATGGCAGATGCCGAGCATGTCGTAATGGGTGACGCCCTGCGCCCGCGCCCACTTGCGGGTCAGGGCGAGGATGTCGGCGCTTTCCATGTCCACGGCGGGTACGAAGTGATCGGAGACCACCACCACCTTGTCCGGGTCCCACACCTTGGCGCCGAGCTTTTCCAGCCGTGAGGCGACCCGGCGCGGCCCGCCGGAGTCATGCATCATCAGCAGGTCGAGCCTGGCGGTGAGGATCTCACCGGCGCGCACCGTTTCGCGCCCACAGGCACGGGCGAGGATTTTCTCGGCAAGCGTTGCCGCCGCATTCGTACTGAGGGTCGCACTCAAACGCGCGTCTCCGGGGTGTTGGTTTCGTAGTCCATGCGCATCTGGTAGCGCAGTTGGTCCGGGCGGTACTGGATTTCCAGTACGTCCTGCAGCTGCTGGTTGGCATCGAAGGAGTGCCGGTCCAGCGTCATCACCGCCTGCCCGGTCGACATCTGCAGGTGCATCGCCGCCAAGGCGTCAACGCGGGTGGCGGAAACGGTCTGCTGCACCTTCATTACCTCGATGCCACAGCGGCGGAACAGTTCGATGCGCGAGCCATAGGCAAGGTTCTCGGCGTTGAACTCAGGGTGTGCGGTGCGGGTCCAGCTGGCGTAGTAGCCGAACGGATGGCCGTGGCGGCTGCGCACGCGTACGCAGCGCACCAGCGTCTGCCCTGGCTGGCTGCCGAATAGTTCGCGGATTGGCTGCGGTGGCAGTACGCGCTCCCAGCCGAGCAGGCGGACCTGGGTATTGCCGGCCAGCGTATCCAGGCTGTGCAGCAGTTCGCCCAGGGGTGTCTTCAATGGCATCGGGATGGTCGAGCTGCGCGCGCCGCCGCCAACCACGCGGGTACCACGGCCACGCTGGCGCACCAGCAGCCCGTCGCTGGCCAGCAACTGCAGTGCCTGGCGCACGGTGACGCGCGAGATGCGCAGGCGCCGGGCCAGTTCCTCTTCACGGGGTAGTTGCTCGCCGTCGCCAATCTCGCCGCGCTCTATCAAACCGCGCAGGAAGCCCTGCAACTGGTGGTAGAGCGGCGCATGCACGTCGCGCCGGAGGATGCCTTCCAGGGATTGGGTGGTGAACGGGTCCATGGCGTGGCTCCGGCGGGCTCGCGATAATCTTAATGATATATCTATATAACTATATTTGAGGCCGACTGCAATCGCCGCCCGGGGCTGTATCCGACGCCCGGTCTGTGCCATTCTTTGTCCGGACATTAGTCCAGTGCCGTGCGTTCCCCGTTCACCCTTTCGCAACAGGTGTGCCGATGAAACGTTTCTACCCGTGGCTGATCTGCATCGTGGCCATGCTGATGCTGGCGATCTCCAATGGCATGACCATGACCGGCATCACCGCCTTCGATCCGTCGCTGCTGGACGAGTTCGGCTGGAGCCGTGGCCAGCTCAAGTTCCGCGACATGTTCAACCTGTTGCTGGCGGCGCTGATGTCACCGTTCGTAGGCGCGTTGATCGATCGCGTAGGCGTACGCAGCCTGGCCTTGTTTGGCAGCCTGCTGCTGGCGGTGTTGTACGCGACCTACTCGCAGGTGCATTCCATCGCCCACGTGTATCTGATCCATGTCGGCTTTGCCGCAGTGGTGGTCAGCAGCGGCCTGTGCGTGGCGGTGATCATGGTGTCGCAGTGGTTCCAGACACGGCGTGGCACAGCGTTGGGCATCGCGCTGGTGGGTAGCAGCCTGGGTGGGATGCTGGTGCCCAAGATCATCATCGCCTTGTTGCCCGAGCACGGTTGGCGCGGCAGCTTCCTGTTGATGGCGGTGATACCAGTGGCGCTGTTCGTGCTCTGCCTGGCACTGGTGCGTTCACCCGACGGCAAGGGCCTGCGCCCCTGGGGAGACGGCCAGGCAAGCAACAGCAGCGCACCGGGCCGTGCCAGCAGCCTGCCGGACCTGGGTTACCGGCAGGCGTTGCGCACCCGCACGTTCTGGGCGCTGGTGGTGGTGGCGGTGACCACGTTCTGGGGAATCATGTCGCTGTCCTCGCACTTGATCCTCAACATGAAGGATCTGGGCTTCAGCGGCGAACAGGCGGGCGACGGCATGTTCCTGCTGTTCGGCCTGGGCATGGTCGGCAAGTTCCTGTTTGGCTTCCTTGCCGACGTGACCACTTCGAAGAAGGTATTCGTCTGCAACGTTGCCTTGATGGCGCTGGGCTCGATGATCATCGCCCTGCAGCAGCGCGAGCTGCTGTGGAGCGGGCTGATCGTGATGGGACTCGGATGGGGTGGCTTGTACGCGATCCTGCAGCTGCAGATCGTCGAGGCATTCGGGCTGAGCGCCGCAGGCAAAATCCTCGGCACGATCTCCTTGATGGACGCTACGTCCGCCGGGCTGGGTATCTGGCTGACCGCGGTGATGTTCGATCACTTCGGCAATTACCACGTTGCGTTCACCGTGATCGCGGTGCTGGTGGCGATTGGTCTGCTGGCCTCGTTCTTCGTGCGTGATGAGCGGCGGCTGGCGTTTGCAGGAGCAGCGGGCGAGGGTGCGAAAGCAGATTCGGTCGTCGCGCGTGGGGTGGCTTGAGGGCGCGAAGACACCCTGCAACCTGAAGGGTGGTGTGCACTGCAGGAGCGGCGTCAGCCGCGAAGCCGATATTGCTGGAGCGCTCGGCATACCTGCCATCCGATGATGCCCCTGCTTTGCGGCTGACGCCGCTCCTACAATGCCGAGCCAGCTTCTTGTCGGGGCTGGGGATGGAAAACGACAAAGGCCCGCTTGCGCGGGCCTTTGTCGTTCATAGCTTGTTCCGCAACTCAGAACGGCTTGAGCTTGCCCAGCGCCATGATCAGCAGAATGATCAACCAGATGCACAGCACCGGGATCTTCACCCGCGCCACCAGCTGCTTGAGTGACTGTTGCTCGGCATCGCTTGCAGCACCGGTCACCACCTTGGCAAACAAGGGACCAAACGGACGCAGCTGGATGCGCACCAACAAGCCCATGCTGATGATGCCCGCGAACAGGATGAGCTTGGTGCCGAGCCAACGGCTCTGCGCGACGTAACCGCCTTCGCCCAACGCATCGATGCCGGCCGCGACGCAGCCGATCAACACCAGCAGGCGCAGATAGAAATCAACGCGTGCGATACGCAGGCCACTGGCGGAATGCTCCTTGATGAAGGCGGCCCAGGCCAGGCCAAGCCACGCCAGCGTGCCCAACCACACCAGCCACAACCAGCCATCCAAGGGCAGCAGGCCGGCCTTGCTGGCAATGGTCAGGCCGGTACCCAATGCCATGATCAGGCAGGTGCGCGGGATCATGTCCAGCAGCATCATCGCCTTGGCCGAGAACAACCGCACCGGCAGCGGCTGCGCCGGATCGGCAATCTTGCCGGCGATGTAGAACACCCCCAGGTCGCCGCCCAGCCAATAGCCGCCGATCAGCAGGTGCAGCAACAACAGCAGTTGGTAGTCCATCGTGATCTCCAAAAGACATCGCTCCCGATTGGGAGCGATGGGTGCAGCAGAAAGCCAAGGCTTACCAGAAGCGGTACTTGAACTCGACGCCGTAGGTGCGCGGCACGTTCGGGTAGATCACGCCGATGCCAAGCCCGGCAATATCAAAGCCACCGGTGGAATAGAACTTGTCGCCCAGGTTCTTGCCCCATGCCGCCACCGACCAGTTGGCATCACGCGGCTCATAGGAGATGCGTGCGTTGTACTCGGTATTGGCGCGGGTCATGATCAGCCGCGAGGTGTCCTGGTTCTGGTAGTACTCATCGGTGTGGCGCGCCTGCGCGCTGAACACCAGGTCGGCATTGCCAACCGGCTGCACATAGGTGCCGGCCAGGGTCCACTGCATGTCCGGTGAACTCTTCATCGAACGACCGTTGAAGTAGGCGGCATTGACCGCTGCGTAATCCTTGTACTCGCCGTCGATGGTGCCGATGCTCGCATCCACGCGCAGCTTGCTGGTCAGCTGCGCCTGCGCTTCGACTTCGATGCCCTGGATCAGCGCGCCGGTGGCGTTGGTCATCACGAACACGCCGTCCGAGTTGACCGCGGTCAACTGGATGCCGTCGTAATCCAGCCGGTAGTAATCGGCGTTCAAACGCAGGCGGTTGTCCCATAGCGTGGATTTCACGCCAACTTCGTAAGCACGCAGGGTCTCCGCGTCGACCGGCGTCACCGTGGCATAGGTGGTGCCGCGGCCGTTGAAGCCGCCACTCTTGAAGCCGGTGGTGACGCTGGCATAGCCCATCACGTTGTCGCTGAAGTCATAGGACAGCAGCGCCTTCCAGTCTGGCCGGTTCCAGCTCTTCTCCAGCGCCTTGCTGTAGTTGGGGTCGCCGTTGGCCTTCACCGAGCGCACCGAGAAATCCTTGTTCTCGTAGCTGTAGCGGCCGCCAAGCGTCACGGTCAGCTTGTCGTTGAATTTGTAGTCGCCCTGCGCATACAGCGCATAGGCCGAGGTGTCCTGCTCGACGAAGTTGGTGCCGCCGCGGGTGAAGATGTCGTTGCGGGTCGGCTGGTTGTTGTGCTCCCAGAAGGCGAATACGCCCGCCACCCAGCTGATTGGACCGTCCAGCTGCGAGGTGAACTGTGCTTCATAGCCCTTCTGGTTCTGCTTCTGGTCCTGCTCCAGGTGGTAGCGCATCTGGCTGGTGCCATCCACGTCCATGTAGAAGTGGTGCTCGAGCGTGCGGTAGTGCGCGATGCTGCGCCAGGAGAACGCGCCGAAGTCGGTTTCGTTGGTCAGCGCAATGCCGAACTGATCCAGATCGTTGATGCCGCGCGTGTCGGTTTCGGTCTTGTAGTAGCTGCCCAGCTTTGGCGAGACGGTGTCGGTCGCCTTGTCCAGAGTCACCGGTGTGCCCCAGGCCGGAGTGGAACGCTCGCGCAGGCGATCGATGCTCAGCGTCGCGTAGGACGACTCGCCCCAGGTGCTGGCGAAGGCAAGGCGCCCGGCCAGCACGTCCTGGTCATTGACCCAGCGACCGTTGGTGATGTCATGCATGATGCCGTCGCGGTTGCGGCTCAGCACCGCCGCCGAGACGTCCAGCGTCTCGCCGATGCGGGTGGTGAACATCGCGCGGCCATCGAGCCGGCCGAAGTTGCCGATGCTGCCGTCGAAGCTGAGCTTCTCCTCGCCGGTCGGCTTCTTCGAGATGTAGCGGATCGCGCCGCCGGTGGCGTTGCGGCCGTAAAGCGTGCCCTGCGGGCCGCGCAACACTTCGATGCGGTCCACGTCGTAGAGGTCGAACATCGCACCGTTCTGGCGGGCGATATAGACGTCGTCGATGTAGAGCGCGACCGCCGGGTCGTTGGTGAACATCGACTCGTCGGCACCAACGCCGCGCATGATGATCTTGGCACCCGAACTGGTGCCGGTGTTCTGTTCGATGATGATGTTGGGCGTGGTGAACTTGATGTCATCCACGCGCTTGATCTGCATGCGGTCCAGTGCCGGGCCACTGATCACGCTCATGCTCAGCGGGGTCTTCTGGACCTGTTCCTCGCGGCGCTGGGCGGTCACGCTGACCTGGTCGAGCTGCACAGCTTCGTTGTCGAACGACTGGGCGTAGGCATCGCCGCTGCCGATGGCCGTCATGATCGCAACAGTTAACGCACTCCGGTACAGAACATCTTTCATGACTCGCCTCGTAGCGTGATGAAGGAAAAGCTCGTTCGGGTGGGGGCAGGCAAGGATATATAGATATATCAATGCTTCCTAAGAAGTATTCCGCCATTTGTCCGGACAATCAACAGGACTATTGCAGGTTTTTTACGCCGCCCATCAAGCCATGGAAACGACGGCATCTCATTGAAATAAATGGATTTTGAAATAATGAATACGCCGTATTCTTTGTCTTATAGGTGTTGTCGATAGGTCATTTGCAGTAATTGCTGCGAGCGCAACAAACATGCCTATCGAGCAGGGCAGCACGATGCCCCGCATGTCGGCTTTGTTTGTTTATTGATATAACAATAAGCATTGCAGCCACGGTGATCACCTCCATGCAGAGCGCCACATCCGTCCGTCGCCAGTTCATCCGCATCGGTGAGCGCACCGTGCATTACCGCTATGCAGGGCTGGGTCCGGTGCTGGTGTTGTTGCATCAGTCGCCGCAGAACTCACGCATGTGGTTGCAGATGATCGAGCGCTTTGCCGATCGCTATACGGTGATTGCACCGGACACGCCGGGCTTCGGTTACTCCGATCCCTTGGCGGATGCGGAGCCAGGCATTGATCGCTTCGCCGAGGCCACGCTGGAGTTTGCCGATGCGCTGGGTATCGAGCGCTTTGCGCTGTTCGGCATGCATACCGGCGGGTTGATCGGCATGCATCTGGCGTGGATTGCGCCACAGCGCCTGCATTGCCTGATCATCGATGGCTACGCGCTGTTCAATGACGCCGAACGCGCACGCTACGGTGACAACTACCTGCCACCATTCGCGCCTACATGGGATGGCGCGCACCTGCGCTGGCTGTGGTCGCGCATGCGCGAGCAGCTGTACTTCTTCCCGTGGTGCGATCCTTCCGTCGAGTGTGCGATTGCCCTGCAGCCGTATAGCGCGCAGGGCACGCATGAGGCGGCGATGGACATCCTCGATGTCGGCGACAACTACCGCAGCGGCTATGGCGCTGCGTTCCGCTACAGCGAGCGCCAGCGTGTTGGCGAGCTGCGTTGTCCGACCTGGTTGGTGTACCGGCATGACGATGTGCTGTTGAGCCATCGACAGCGCCTGCCGGTGTTGCCGGACAACGTGGTCAGCGTGGAAGAGCCCGAAGGTGTCGATGGCCTGCATCGGCGCATGGACGCAATCCTGCAGCAATGCGCGCTGCCGCCATCAATGCCGGTGGCACTGGCTGCGCGCGAGACGCAGGGCTGGTCGCGACGCATGGTCCACACGCCAGTAGGCGAAGTGGCCCTATGGTTGCGACGCGGCAGTGCCGATGCGGTACTGCATATCCATGCGCCAGGGCAGGCACCGGCACGGCCGCAGAGTCTGCACGTGGATGGCCGTACCCAGATTGCGATTGAGCTGCCCGGTCACGCCGGCTCGGCCGAGATCACTGCGCCTTTGACCGCGGACACCATGCACGTTGCATTGCGTGAGGTGCTCGATGAACTGGTACCCGCACAGCCAATCGCCATCCATGCGCATGAGGCCGCAACAGCCTATGTACCAGCGCTGGCCACGTATCTGGGATCGCGATTGACCGAAGTGGTGTTGCACAAACCATGGCTGCTGGAGATCGATGAGTGCGCCAGCCTGCTCGCGCAGCTGCCCGACCCCGCCGTGCACGCGGGCGGTGGCCATATGGCGGAAGCTTGGCAGTGGGAGCGGGAGCGGCATCTGCTGTGGCCGTGGCTGGCACCGAGCGCCGCCGCGCGAAGATTGGTGGCCGCGCCGGATACCGCGCAGGTGCATGCCAATGTGGTCGAACTGCTGCGTATCGGTGCGCAGTTGCCGGTGCTGTTTGCAGGGCTTGCAGTGGCAGACAGCGCGCAGCAGCTGTTGGCTCTGCAGGTGCCGGTAACGCTGCATGCCGATGCACAGGACGATTACCAGGGGCGCATGGCGGCACTGGCGCAGCGCTTGGCGACACGCTGACACGGCGCCGTGCAGCCGCCTTCAGGCGGTTGCACCAACGCGGGATCAGCTGGGCTGCAACAATTCCAGCTGCTCACCATCCGGCCCCAGCAGGGTGGCGATGGCGCAGTGTCCAAAACCAGGTACGTCCAGTGCATCGCGTGCGATCAACTGCGCGCCCAGCTGTTGCAGCATCGCGACATCGGCATCCAGCGCATCGCTGAGCAGACTGGCCGAGAGGATGCCGATATTGGGCGGCACTGCGATGTCACGAAGCGGCGCATCCGGCAGGTACTGCATATCGAGATAGGCGAACATTTCCACGCGGCCGGGGACGATGTGGCCGTCCTTGATCAGGTTGACGTTGTGGATGCGCACCGGCCGGTCGGTGCCGAGCAGGGTCTGCAGCTCGGGGAAATCGAGCACGCGGTCGAACAGCACCTCGAAGCCCAGCGCCTTGTAGAAAGCTACCGAACGTGGGACGTCGCGAGTGGCCAGCGCAATCGTCTGCACCACGCTGACATCGGTGTTCAACGGGCCGCGCAGCTCGCCACCGCGTTCGTAGGAGAACACATCCAGGCGGATGCCGTCGGGGTCATCGTTGATCGAATCGCGTACCGCGACCTCGTCGGTCACTTCCCAGTAGCTGGGTTCATGCGCGCTGCTGCCGCCGGCGGCGGTGATTGCCTGCATCGTTGCCAGTGCATCGCGGCAGCGGAAGTTGAGTGCGTAGTAGCCGCTGCCGTTGTAGAGGTTGTCTGCGTTCCACAGCCGTTGCCCGGGTTCGTCGAAGGCCAGCAGTCGGATTCTGCCCAAGCCGGAGTCGTCGGGCGCGATGACGGCGTACTCGCCGCGCAGCTTGGGATCGAAACGCCATAGTGGCGCAAGTTCCGTGGCGAGCGTACCGCGTGTCTGCACGCGGTAGCCGAGTGCGTTCTCATAGAAGGCGCAGGCTCGCTGCAGATCGCTTACGCCAAGGGTGACTGCCTTCACTTCGGACAACATGCCGGACTCCTGAATCAGGAACGTGGAAAGGTCATACCTGTTCCGATCCTGCAATATGTCCGGACAAACTGTCCAGTGGAGCTGGTCTGGTTGGGGGCAGGTGTAGTGCCGAGCCATGCTCGGCAGGGGGCATCACGCATGTAGTGCCGAGCCATGCTCGGCAAGGGGCATCACGCATGTAGTGCCGAGCCATGCTCGGCAAGGGGCATCACCCATGTAGTGCCGAGCCATGCTCGGCAGGGGGCATCACCCATGTAGTGCCGAGCCATGCTCGGCAAGGGCGTTACCGGTAGAGTCTCTGCCGAGCATGGCTCGGCACTACATGGGTGATGCCCCCTGCCGAGCATGGCTCGGCACTACATGGGCGTGACCGGGAGAGCTCCAGCCGAGCATGGCTCGGCACTACACGGCCTGGCTGCCTTCAATCATGCCCGCCGGCATCCACATCCAGGGTCATCTGGTAGGTGAACTGGTCCGGCCGGTACTGCACGCTCAGCAGATCCACCATGTTGCCGTCGCCGTCATACGAGCGGCGCTCCAGGGCCAACAGCGCGGTACCCGGCTCGACCTTCAGATGCAGGGCGGCAATCGCATCGGCGTTGACCGCCGACAGCACCTGTTCCACCTGCTTTATCTGGATGCCAGCTGCCTGGAACAGCTTCAAACGCGAGCTGTTGGACAGCTTGGCTTCGCTGAAATCCGGATGATCGGTGTTGGTCCAGCTGTTGTAGTAGCCAAACGGGGTATCGCCGCGCAGACGCAGGCGGATCGCATGTACCAGCAGTTCACGCGGGCCGGTGTCGAACAGCGCCCGGATCGGCTCCGGTGGCACCGCGCGGCGGAATTGCAGCAACTGCACCCTGGTGTGCTCGGCCAGCACTTCCAGGCTTTCCAGCAGCCCGGTCAGCGGGCTGTGCATCGGCTTGGGCCGGGAGCGGTGGATGACGTGGGTGCCCTTGCCGCGGCGGCGCTCGACCAGCCCCTCGGCGGCCAGTTCGTCCAGCGCCCGCTTGGCGGTGATGCGGGACACACCAAAGCCGTCGGCCAGGTCGAACTCGGTGGGGATGCGGGCGCCGCGCGGGATCTCGCCATTGAGGATGCGGTCGCGCAGCAGACTGAACATCTGGTGGTAAAGCGGCGTCGGCAAGTCATTGCGCAACAGCTTGTGCGCGTTGGCACTCAATAGTGTGGCCAGTGTGTCTTGGGACATCTCGCTTCACCCTCATTTGGCTTAATGCTATAACGATAGAACAAATAGGATAGGCCATGGTCACTGAAGAAACCGTGATTTGCTGGAGCCGTGACGGTGCGCTCGCCCGCATCGGCATCCACCGACCCGACAAGCGCAACGCCCTGGCCACCCGCCACTGGGCGGCAATCGAGGCCGCACTGGACGAAATCGCCGCCAGTGACGCCCAGATCGTGGTGGTGTCGGGCGTGTCGGGGGCCTTCAGTGCCGGCGCCGATATCGACGAACTCGGCCAGCTGCTCACCGCTCCGGCCGCCTTTGCCGCCAACAACGCCCAGGTCCAACGTACCCAACTCAAGCTCCAACGCCTGCCGCAGACCACGCTGGCCGTCATCGACGGTGCCTGCGTGGGCGGCGGCCTTGGCCTGGCTTTGGCCTGTGACCTGCGCCTGGCCAGCAGCCGCAGCCGGTTCGCTATCACCCCAGCCAAGCTCGGTTTAGTTTACAGCGCCGATGACAGTCGCCGGTTGCTCAACACCGTCGGCATGGCGCGTACCCGGGAAATGCTGTTGACCGGACGTCTGCTCGACGCCGCCACCGCGCTGGATTGGGGCTTGATCAACCAAGTGGCGGGCGAAGCAGGCATCGAAGCGCTGGAGCAGGCGCAGGTGCAGCAGCTGCTGGCCACCTCCGGCCAGGCCCGTCGCGCGATCAAGACCGTGCTTGGCCACCTCGGTGGCGATGCCAGCATCAGCCTCGCCCAGGCCGACGCCGCCTTCAATGACGCCTTCAGCAGCAGCGACTTTGTCGAAGGCGCTGCTGCCTTCCTGGAAAAGCGCGCCCCGCGCTTCAAGTGAGCTCCCCAAAAGAGCTTTCCAGCACCGTCCTCCAATCGAGCCTGCCATGACCGCCTACCTGATCATCGAAGCGCACATCACCGATCCGCAGGGTTTCGCTGCCTACGCCCGCGCAACGCCAGACGTCGCCGCGCGCTACGGCGGCCGTTACCTGGTGATGGGCGGTGTCCAGCAGAGCCTTGAAGGCGAACACGCGCCAGCCCGCACCGTGATCTCGCAGTGGCCAGACCGCGCGGCCGCACTGGCGTTCTGGCACAGCCCCGACTACGCCGCGATCAAGCCGCTGCGCGCTGGCACCGGCAACTTCCGCGTGCTGCTGGCCGATGGCGTGCAGACGCAAGCCCTCAACGACACTGCTACCGAAGGTAAGGTTCCATGATCGATGCATATCGCGCGCTGGCGCTGCAGACCACCTGCCGTGCCATCAATGCCTGCGCCACGCCGGAAGACGCCGCCGCCGCGGTGGCGGACAACATCGAACGTGTAGGCCGGCAGATCCGCGCCTCCAAGGCCTTCATCGGCGCCGACCTTAAACTGGTGGTGCTGCCGGAATATTTCGCCACCAGTTATCCGCTGGGCGACACCATTCCGGGCTGGGCGGCCAAGGGCTGCTTCTCGATGGACGGCAGCGAGTACGCGCAGCTGGGCCGCATCGCCCAGGACAACGGCGTCTACCTGTGTTCCAACGCCTACGAGCGCGATCCCAACTTCCCCGAGCTGTACTTCCAGTCATCGGTGATCCTCGACGACAGCGGCAACCAGATCCTGCGCTACCGCCGGCTTATCTCGTTGTACGCACCCAGTCCGCATGATGTCTGGGACAAGTACCTGGATGTGTACGGCATCGATGGCGTGTTCCCGGTCGCGCGCACCCCGATTGGTCGTCTGTCCTGCATCGCCTCCGAGGAAATCCTCTATCCGGAGATCGCGCGTGCAATGGGCCTGCGCGGTGCGGAGGTGATCCTGCATTCCACCAGCGAAGTCGGCAGCCCGGAGCTGACGCCCAAGGACATCGCCAAGCGCGCCCGCGCGTTGGAAAACATGGCCTATGTGGTCTCGGCCAATACCGCCGGTATCAGTGGCGTGGATATTCCGTTGGGCAGTGCCGATGGCATGAGCAAGATCGTTGATGACCAGGGCCGGGTGCTGTCCGCCGCTGGTACCGGCGAGTCGATGGCGGCGTATGCCGACCTGGACATCGCCGGCCTGCGTCGTCGCCGCTTGCGCCCGGGCATGGGCAATTTCCTGTCGCGCCTGCCGCAAGGGGCGATCAATGCAGGCTTGGCCAGCACCGCCTTGAAGCCCAATGCACTGCTGGAGGGCGACAGTGTGAAGATCCCGCAGCGCGCTGACTTCGCCGCGCGCCAGAAAGCCACCCTCGATGCACTGCTGAGCGCCGGAGTACTGGGCAATGACTGACGCAACCACACTGTCGCTGCGCAATCCGCGCAGCGGCCTGTTCGATGGCGAACTGCCGGTCACCTCCGCTGCCGAGGTTGCTGCATTGGGTGCCGGCTTGCGCCAAGCCCAGCTGGATTGGGCCGAACACAGCATCGAGCAGCGCTGCGCGCGCTTGAACGCCTTGGCCGATGCGCTGGTCGCACGCCGCGATGGCTTCCTCGACGTGCTGCTGGCCGATACCGGCCGCTGGCACGAATCGCAGATTGAAGTGGATGGCACGGTCGGCGCGATCCGCCGTTGGGCGCAGCAGGCGGCAGGGTGTCTGGCGGAAAAGCCTGCCCAGCAGGAGGCCATTCCTTTCATCCACAGCCAGCAGACCTGGGTGCCGTATGCGGTGGTGGGCGTCATCAGCCCATGGAACTTCCCGCTGATGCTGACCCTGATCGATGCGGTGCCGGCGCTTGCCGCAGGCTGCAGCATCCTGGCCAAGCCAAGCGAAGTCACTTCGCGCTTCGTGCCGCTGCTGCGTGAGGCTTTGGAGGACGCTGGCTTGGCAGAGGTGTTCAAGCTGGTTACCGGCGCTGGCGCTACCGGCCAGGCGGTGATCGAAGCCAGTGACCAGATCTGCTTCACCGGCTCGGTCGCCACTGGCCGCAAGGTTGGCGAAGCCTGCGCGCGGCGCTTCATTCCGGCCTCGCTGGAGCTGGGCGGCAAGGACCCTGCGTTGGTCTTGTCCGATGCCAACATCGAGCATGCCGCCCGCGCCCTGGCGTGGGGCAGCTTCGTCAATGGCGGCCAGAGCTGCATGTCGATCGAACGCGTATACGTGGAAGCACCGGTGGCCGATGCTTTCATCGCGGCACTGGTGAAGGAAGCTTCAGCGCTGGAGCTGGCGTGGCCGGATCCGAAGCAAGGCCAGATAGGCCCGGTGATTGCGGCCTCGCAGGTGGAGCTTGTACGTGCCCAGTTGGCCGATGCCAAGGCAAAAGGCGCACGTGCACTGACCGGCGGCGAGTTGATCGATCATGGTGGTATCTGGTGTCCACCGACGGTGCTGGTCGATGTCAGCGACGAAATGGCCGTGGTCGCCGATGAGAGCTTTGCCAGCGTTCTGCCGGTGATGGTGGTGGCCGATGAAGCCGAAGCCATCGCGCGCGCCAATGCCACCGAGTTTGGTTTGTCGGCAGCGGTGTTCACGCAAAGTCCCGAGCGCGCGCAGCGGGTAGCGCGTCAGCTGCAGGCCGGCGGCATCTCGATCAACGACGCCTGCCTGACCGGCATGGTGCAGACCGCCGAGAAGCAGAGCTTCAAACTCTCCGGCATGGGCGGCTCACGCATGGGCACGGCATCGATCCGGCGCTTTGTGCGTGCACGCGCGCTGCTGATCAACACAGGTACGGCCTCACCCTGGTGGTTCCCGCCCGCCTGAGGATCTGCTTCAGCACACCAGTACGAACTGGCCCAGGAAAATGCCGAAGCCCAGCATCCACATCGCCAGCATCGCTGGAACCCCGGCGATGCGCAGCAGCCAGCGCGGCCGCGGCCGCGCATTGCGTGTCGCGCGGAAGATCAACAGCAGCAACACAATGCCGGCGGCAACGAACAGCGCGAAGATCGACCAGCCCAGCAGCCAGAACGCAGTAGATTTGGTGGATTCCTGCGGACATTGGGCCATGGCCAGTGCTGCCGGCGACACCATGGAAAGGGTGGCAATGGATAACAACCGGGCCAGTCCCGGCGAAGCAACAGACATGTGGAGGATTCCCCCCTGAGGGATGCGTCAACAGTGATCCTGCCACATCTTACGGTCAGAGCCCCAATACACCGGGATTCATGCGACGCCGCGGATCCAGCAACCGCTTGATGTCCCGCAGCAGGGCGGCAGGCGGATCCTCCAGTTCCGACAGGAACGGATAGGTGCGCCCAATCTGATTGGAAGCGCCACCCATCCGTGCGAACAGTGTGCAGGTCAGCTGCCGTAGCTGCTCGACCAAGGCCCGCGCGGCGGGATTGTCCGGCCCTTGAGTGAAGGTCTGCAGCAGCGCTGGCTGCACCGTGGCCTCGTGCAGCGGTTGCCAGTTGTCCTGCCAATGAAACACCGCCTCGAAGCTGAAGCTGTAGTTGCATAGCGCCGAGCACAGATACGTAACGCGCACGCCACAGTGTTCGATCTCGGCAGCGTGCGCGGCGATCAGCTGTTGATGTGCGCGGATAAGCGCTGGCGCGCGTGAGTGCGCCACCTTCACGTTCAACGCCGCCCAACGGCTGCCGTTGGCGCCCAGCACCGCGTTGAGCCCGGGGAAGGGATCGGCGCGGGCGATACGTGGCACGCTTGCGGCGATCTCGCTGCCGCCGTGTTGATGGGCCAGCGCCCGCGCAGTTGCCAGATCATGTTCAACCGCCGCCGGACTATTGCCCGCGGCAACCAGATGCAGGCTGAAGGCATCGGCGGGAACGACCCGGCGCCCGGCCCTGGCCATGCCGAGCAAGGCACTGCACTTGCTGGCAACGCCCGGGGTGCTCTCGAGCACCTGCCGCAGCGCCCGCAGCGCGCCAGCCACGCTGCTGGCGCGCTCGACATTCGCCGCCACCGCCCCTGCATCCAGCACGTACGCTTCCTCGGCCAGGCCAGCGCGGGCAACGGCTGATAATGCACGCCCGGCAGATTCGAAATCGGTGAACGCGAAGGAGGCGTAGCCAGCGTGTGCTGGTAGCGGAATCAAGCGGAACGCAGCACGGGTCTTGATCCCAAAAGCGCCGCCGTCATGCATGAACAGGCCGGTGGTGTCCGGGCCGAAGTTGCGGAACACCGGTTCGGGCGCTGCTTTCAGCGCCCACTGTCCGGTGCGCAGCACGCTGCCGTTGGCGGTGATGACTTCAACGCCGAGTACATTGTCGGCGGCCGATCCATAGCGCGCGCTGCCGAAGAACAATGCCCCGTGACTGAGCCCGCCACCGACGCTGGCGCCTGCACCGGAGAACGTACCGAAGTACGGCACGCGCAGGCCCAGTGGTGTGAGTGCATCATGGAGTTGTTTCCAGGTCACCCCTGCCTGCGCCACCACGTACATGTCCTCGGCACTGATATGCTCGATGTGGTTCATCGCGGACAGATCCACCAGCACGCTGCCGTTGCTTTCACACAGGTAACCGCCGGTATAGCTCAGGCCGCCGCCACGCGGGATGACCGACAGCCCCGCAGCGGTGATGTGTGCAACCGCCTGCGCCAGGCAAGCACTGTCGCGCGTGCTGATGACCGCCAGCGGCAGCGGCCCGCTGCTGTACAGGTCGCCGGCCATCAAGCGCAAGGTGTCGCCATCGCACAGGACCGCGTCCTCACCCAGCAGTCCGCGCAGGTTTGCCAGCAGCACGCTGTGATCGTTCACCGTCATGTTGGCTTGAACACGCTGACGAACACGATTGCGGCAATGAACAGCCACAGCACGCACAGCACCGAAGTCGCCTTGACGTAGGTGCGGCGGATGATGGCGTTGCTGGCATCGCTCGGGCCTTCCTGCGCCATCACCTTCCAGGTACGGAAGTGAGCGATCAGCGCCAGCCGTATGCCCACGCCGGACGCCATCACCCCGGCGTACAACGCCAGCTTCCAGCGCAGCCATGCCGGCATGTCCCAGCCGCCGCCGAGCAGGCCGGTGGCCAGGCACAGCAGCAGCGCCATGAACAGGTAACGGGAGCCGCGGTCGACCGCCCCCAAGCGTGCACCCAGGCGGGTATGCCGCAACTGGTGCACGGCTTCGACGAAGATCAACCACAGCACGCACAGCACAGCGGTGATGGCGGCGGTGGCGTAAGCACCGGGTATCAAGCCATACAGCGCGGCCAGCGAGAATCCCAGCCCGGCCTGCAACACCAGTGCGTAGCGCACGTGCTGGTCCACATGCATCACATGCTCCATCAGCCGGCTGCGCTCTACGAAGGGAGTGTTGCTGCCATTGCAGACGTAGCGGTAGGTGCTGTTGATCACCAGTTCCGAGCCCAGCCAGTAGCCAAGCACGGCGATGTGCGCGACCAGCAGGATCTGCGGCAGCACCTCAGTGCTCCTGCAGGTGATAGCTGCTCAGCTCGTAGGCGGTCTGCATGTAGCCGGTGACGCTGGCGCGCAACAGGATGTAGTGCTCATCGGCGCTCACCCACAGATCGTAGTCAGGGTGTTCTTCGGGCATGCCGACATCGAGGATGCGGAAGTGTCGCGCCTTGAAGCGGCCGGCGATGACGTCGATCTCTTCCTCGCCGATGTATTCAATGGCCAGTTGCACCGGGTAGATCATTGGACCGGTCGCGCCACGATGGTCCGGCGAGGATAGCAGCATGAAGAAGTGCTGCTTGCCAGGCCCCTGCGCCAGATCGTAGAGCGACATCGCATAGGCATCGTTGATGATGGCGTGGTTGCCGAAGGCCCGCAGCGGCGACTGCAGCGGGAAGCGCTGACAGATGCGCCCCTCCACTGTGGTGGCGGATTCGCACTGGGCCTCGTTGGCGTTGAAGGTGAACCAACCCGAGCCGCGGAACTGGCCGCCAACGGCGATGCGCACGAAGCACTCCTGTGGCATGTTGCTGGAATCCACGCGCAGGTTGACGTCGCGCACGACGGCGGGCGCATCGTCGATCTCGCAGTGCGCGGCCAGCACGCGCGAGCCGTCGCGGTGCACGTCCAGGCGGAAGCTTTCGCGGCCGCGTTCGGCACCCTGCCGGTGGCTTTGGTTGCTGGTGTACTGGATGCTGCCGGTGATGGAACGGGCGATACCGGTCATGCCGTGGTCTCCTCGGGGAACGGTTCAATCTGCAGGATGCTCACCGGCACGTGGTCCGGGTCGTAGACGATCATTTCGCGGTACAAACCGGCCGGCGAGCGGGCGCCAGCGGTCCGCTTGGGATAGGCAAGCGGCGGCGTCAGGAAGCGGTAGCCGGCTGCGCCCAGCGCGCAATGCAGCGCATCGAAGCGATCAGTGGACAGCACCAGCGCAGCCTGTCCGTGGGCAGGTTTGCCCAGCGGCGGTGCAAGCGAGTTAAGCGCGGTCTGGCTGATCTCGAACAGACCGACGATGACCGCCGCTTCCGTACCGGCCGCGAGCATTGCGATTCGGATGCGGCAAGCAGGCAGCTGCAGCAGTCCGCCGGCCATCGGTCCTTCCAGTATCTTTTCCTCGACCACCACCAAGCCCAAGGTGTCGCGGTAGAACCGCAGCGAAGCCTCCAGGTCGCGGCAGAACAGGGTGAAGCGCTCGAACTGAAGGTTCATGTCACTCCTCGTTGCTGCGTAGGGTCGCCATCGGTGGTGGTTCTGCTGCCGTGCTGACGGGAACAAGGTCAGGGTGCCGACAGATACTCGATCAGTGCCTGCCGGCGGGCCGCATCGGGCACGGCGATGACCATGCGTGTACCAGGCACCCGCTTCGACGGTGCTGCCAGATAGGCATCCAGCTGTGCGGCGTCCCAGGTGATGTCACTGGCACGCAAGGCAGACGAGTAGTCAAAGCCGGGATTGCTCCCGGCCTTGCGTCCGAGCAGGCGGTGCAGGTTCGGCCCCATCCTTTGCGCTGCACCGGCATCGCGGCTGTGACAGGTCGCGCACATCGCAAACGCCTGTTCGCCGCTGATTGCGGTGGTGGTCGCGGCGGGCGCTGTCTTTGCTTCGGCCGCGGTAGGAGCTGCAGTTGAGGCACTGGCGGCGACCGGCTCGCGTTGTTTGCTGCAGCCAATGACGAGCAATAAGGCGACGATGATCAACATGGAGCGCATGGCGGGACCTTGCAGGAAACCAGAAGGGTGGGAGGACAGCGGGCAGCTGGAAGGAGGTGGCGTCGGCTGGGCGGGTGCGGCCCGTTTGCCGTCCATGTAACAGGCTCGGTATTTGTCCGGACAAATAAATATCAGAATGCCGGCACGAAGAAAAGCTGCAAGGTTGCATGGCGTGCGCCTGCCCAAGTTCGCGGTTGTTGCATCTCCCTCAGATGCAGTCTTCTAGTCGATGAAGAAATGACATAGGCTCGCATTCAGGAATACGACCGTTGGGGAACGCGTCATGGGAAAAGCAGGGAAAGCGATGTTCCGATCCATGTTGCTGTTGGCCTGCCTAGCGTGGCCGGCAGCGGCGCAACCGGTACCGGTGGAGGTGTTTGCCAAGGCCAGCCCGTTCTCGATGCCGACGCTGTCGCCGAGTGGCGAATACCTGGCAATGGGCACCGACTTTGGTGAAGGCAACCACGCGGTGCAGATATTGCGCCTGAGCGACATGCAGCGCATGGCGGTGCTGCGGCTGCCACGCTTTGAAAGCCCGTACCAGATCATCTGGGTGAGCGACAAACGGCTGGTTATCGCCAAAGGGCGTAAGTACGGTTCGCTTGAAAAGCCGCTACCGATGGGCGAGATCGTCGCCAGCGATTTCGACGGACAGAACCAGCGCTATATCTACGGCTACGAGCAGCAGAATGCCGCTGCGGGCCTGGACCGTGGCTTCGGTTTCATCGAGGGCGTGGCCCAGGGCAATGATGACCGCTTCTACATGCGTCAGCTCAAGCGCAACCCCACCAACTCGATGTTGTACCTGGTGGATGCGGGACCACGTCCCAACTTCAAGTTGATTGCCAGCATCAATGTGCCGAGCCTGGAGTTCGTGATCGACCGCAATGGCGTAGCGCGCTACGCATGGGGGCGCGACGATGACGACAACTACCTGCTGTACGCCTCCGGGGACGGGCAGCGTTGGCAGCCGGTCCTACAGGAAAACGTCGGGGGCGTCTGGACGCCCTATGCGTTCTCGGCCGACAACCAGCGTGTGTATGGGCGCTTCAGTCGCAACGACGGGCCGGTATCACTGGTATCCAGCGCTGCGGACGGTAGTGACCGGGACACCCTGGTCGCGGATGGCTTCAGCAACGTCGGTTTGTCGCAATGGACGCGCGATCCGGCGATACCGTTTGCTGCCTCGCCGGTGGCGGGGCGCCCGCAGCTGCAGTATTTCGATCCGGGCAAGCCGGAGGCGGAACTGCACAAGGCTTTGGCAGACCTGCTACCGACACAGCACGTGACCTTTGATGACGTGAGCCGCGACGGCCAGACGATCCTGGTGCATCTGGCCAGTGACCGTGACCCTGGCGGCTGGTATGTCTTCCGGCGCGCGACCAACAAGCTGGAAAAGGTGTTGTCACCCCGCGATGGAATCGATCCGGCGCTGATGGCCGAACGCCGCCCGGTACGTTTCAAGGCCGGCGACGGAACAGAGCTGGAGGTGATCCTGACCATCCCACGCAACAGCGAGGGCCGTCGATTGCCGACCGTGCTGCTGCCGCACGGTGGCCCGCACGGTGTAAGCGATGACTGGTTCTACGACAACGACGCGCAGTTCCTGGCAAATCGCGGCTATCTGGTGGTACAGGTCAACTACCGCGGCAGTGGTGGCCGCGGCCACGCATTCGAAGAGTTTGGTTACCTGCAGTGGGGAACGCGCATCCAGCAGGACGTGCTGGATGGCTTGAACCATGCGGCAACCCTGGGCCTGGCCGATACCTCGCGTGTATGCAGCTATGGCGCGAGCTTCGGTGCGTACTCGGCGATGATGCTGGCCGCGCGGCAGCCCGAGCTCATCCG
Source organism: Stenotrophomonas sp. STEN038 (assembly GCF_056759895.1). NCBI lineage: Bacteria > Pseudomonadati > Pseudomonadota > Gammaproteobacteria > Lysobacterales > Lysobacteraceae > Stenotrophomonas > Stenotrophomonas sp. STEN038. Next base: position 29,048 of record NZ_JBRRDW010000003.1, on the reverse strand, counting down.
CTGTGCGGTGGGCCTTGCCGGTGTCTACGACCTGAAGATGATGTACAAGAAGGGCGACATAAAGGACAACGCTTATGGCCGGAACTACCTGACCCGGGTGATCGGACGCAACGACGAGGAGTTGGCGGGCAATTCACCGACCACGCTGGCGTCCAGCATCAAGGCACCGGTGTTCCTTGCCCATGGCGAGCGTGATGAACGCACGCCAATCGCCCAGGCAAATGCAATGCGCGCGGCGCTGGTCTCCGCTGGCAAGCCGCCCGAGTGGATGGCGGTGGCGGGGGAAGGCCATGGTTTCTACAACGACGACAACAGCGCGGCGTTCTATCGTGCGCTGGAAGCATTTCTGGCGAAGAACATCGGGCAGTAAGCCTGCAGGGTGCCGGCAGCACCTGCGGAAAGGCGGCACATCACCCCGCTTCTGGTAGCGGGGTGTATGGTGTCCGGGTCGATGAATCGCCCGGACAGGAGCACGCAACCATGATCCCGCAAGCGCATTTCGATCTCACTGGCAAAGTGGCCATCGTCACCGGCGGTGGCAATGGCATCGGCCGCGCCAGTTCCCTGATGCTGGCCGCCTACGGCGCGGCCGTGACCATCGCTGATCTAAAGCTGGCGGCGGCCGAGAAAGTGGCTGCGGAGATCATCGAGGCCGGTGGCAAGGCCTTGGCCTTGGAGTGCAATGTTCTCAAGGACGAAGATCTGGTGCGCGTGGTCGAACGCACGGCTGCTGAACTTGGCGGCATCCACATCCTGGTCAACAATGCCGGTGGCGGTGGTGCTGGCCGCGAGAGCCCGTTCGAGATCACCCTGCAGCAGTTCGAGCGGCCGTTCCAGATCAACGTGTTCAGTGCCTGGCGCTTGTCGCAGCTGTGCGCGCCGCACATGAAGAAAGCCGGCTACGGCTCGATCATCAACATGTCGTCGATGAGCTCGATCAACAGGAGCCCAGCGATCAGTGCCTATGCTGCGTCTAAAGCGGCAATCAACCATATGACTGCGAACCTGGCGCACGACTATGGCCCTGCGGGGATCCGGGTCAATGCGGTGGGGCCGGGGGCGGTGCGCACCGATGCCTTGGCGACGGTGCTGACGCCGGAGATCGAGGAGCGGATGCTGTCGCATACGCCGATCAAGCGGCTGGGTGAAGCCGATGATATTGCGGGTGCGGTGCTGTACTTTGCTGCGCCGATCTCCAACTGGGTCAGCGGCCAGACTTTGTTCGTCAATGGTGGCGGCGTACAGACGCTGGATTGATGCGTTGCCTATTCGGGTAGTGTTGACAGGAATTCGATCACGGCCTGGCGACGCGCCGGGTCGGCGGTGGCGTTGACCATCTTGCTGCCGGGCACCTGTTTGGTCGGTGATTTGATGAAGGCATCCAGGGTCTGCGCATCCCAGGTGATTCCGCTGGCCTTCATGGCGTCGGAGTAGTTGTAGCCGGTAGCGGTGCCGGCCTTGCGGCCAATCACGCCATGCAGGTTGGGACCGACGCGGTGGCCGAGGTTGGCGCGGGTATCGTGGCAACCGGCACAGATGGCGAAGGCGCGTTCGAGTTCACGTTGATGCGGATCAGCGCTTGCGCTGTGGTTGAAGGCATCGCGCTGGCCGCAGGCGCTGAGCATCAGGCAGGCAAGGGCGATTAGTGACAGGCGGGGCATTGCTTTCTCATTGCGATGGCGGCCGTGGTGGTGCGGCGTTGGCAATGATGGCTGGCGCTGGGAGTGGAAGCAAAGGCTCAAGCAAGAATGCCCTCATCCGCCCGTTGGGCACCTGCATTCGGCACATTCATGTGCCTCACCCTTCGGGCGGCTTCGCCGTGCAACTCGGCAATCCTGCCGGGTTGTCGTCCCGCAAGCGGGAGAAGGGATGCTTCAGAGCATTGCTTGAGCTGTGGGTCTCCGGCTCCGGACAGAGTTCGCGAAGTGCGCCGAAGCCAGCGATGCCGGCCCAAGCAAAATGTCGTCGAAGTAGCCCCTCTCCCGCATGCGGGAGAGGGGTAGGGGTGAGGGCGGCTTTTAAGCTCTTAGCATTTCAAGCTTTCAAGCTTCCAATGTCTAAACCCTGAACCCCAACCCTCACTTCTTCCCAGCAAACGTCCTATCCAGACTCTGCTCAAAGGTGTGATACCCGATCCGCTCATACAGCTCCTCGCGGGTCTGCATGGTGTCCACCACATTGCGCTGGTGGCCATCGCGGCGGATCGCGGTATACACGTTCTCCGCGGCCTTGTTCATCGCGCGGAACGCCGACAGCGGGTAGATGCACATCGCAACGCCCACCGAACCCAGCTCTTCCGTGGAGAACAGCGGCGTCTGCCCGAACTCGGTGAGGTTGGCCAGCACCGGCACCTTCACCGCATCAACAAAGCGCTTGTACGTCTCAAGGTCATACGAGGCTTCGGCAAAGATGCCATCGGCACCGGCTTCCACGCAGGCCAGCGAACGCTCGATCGCTGCGTCCACGCCTTCCATCTGGATCGCATCGGTACGCGCGATCAAAAAGAAATCCGCATCGGTCTTGGCATCGGCGGCGGCCTTGACCCGGTCCATCATCTCGCCCAGCGACACGATTTCCTTGTTCGGGCGGTGGCCACAACGCTTGGCGCCGACCTGGTCTTCGATATGGCAGGCCGCCGCACCGGCCTTGATCAGCGACTTCACCGTGCGCGCGATGTTGAACGCGCTCGGGCCGAAGCCGGTGTCGATGTCCGACAGCAGCGGCAGATCGCAGACGTCGGTGATGCGGCGGATGTCGGTGAGCACGTCGTCCATGGTGTTGATGCCCAGGTCCGGCAGGCCCAGCGAGCCGGCGGCGACGCCGCCACCGGACAGGTAGACAGCGCGGAAGCCCGCCCGCTTGGCCAGCAACGCATGGTTGGCGTTGATCGCACCGGGGATCTGCAACGGGCTTTCCTGCTTTAGCGCTTCGCGGAAGCGGGCGCCTGGACTGACAATGCTCATCAAAACTCCTGTGGGTTGATGGCGACGTTTACATCGCCGGATAGTTCGGTCCGCCACCACCCTGCGGGGTCACCCACACGATGTTCTGGGTCGGGTCCTTGATGTCGCAGGTCTTGCAGTGCACGCAGTTCTGCGCGTTGATCTGCAGGCGGGTATCGCTGCCTTCGCCGACGAACTCGTAGACGCCAGCCGGGCAGTAACGCGCTTCCGGGCCGCCATAGGTGGCCAGGTTGACGTTCACCGGTACGCTGGCGTCCTTCAAGGTCAGATGGCTGGGCTGGTCTTCTTCGTGGTTGGTCGAGGACAGGAACACCGAGCTCAGGCGATCAAAGGTCAGCACGTTGTCCGGCTTGGGATAGTTGATCTTCGGCTGGCTGGCGGCCGGCTCCAGGCACTCGTGGTCGGCCTTGGTGCGGTGGATGGTCCACGGCGCATTGCGGATGCCCAGCTTGGGCAGCAGCCACTGTTCGATGCCGGTCATCAGTGTGGCCAGGGTGCGGCCCTTCTTGAACCACTGCTTGAAGTTCTTGGCCTGCATCAGCTCGGCCTTCAGCCAGCTGTTTTCGAAGGCTTCCGGATATGCCGTCAGCTCATCGCGCGAGCGGCCGGCGACCAGCGCATCGAACGCGGCCTCGGCGGCCAGCATGCCGGTCTTGATTGCGGCGTGGCTGCCCTTGATGCGGCTGACGTTGAGGTAGCCGGCTTCGCAGCCGACCAGCGCGCCACCCGGGAACACGGTCTTGGGCAGCGACAGGATGCCGCCGGCGGTGATCGCACGTGCGCCGTAGGCAATGCGCTTGCCGCCTTCCAGGTGCTTGCGGATCGCCGGGTGGGTCTTGAAGCGCTGGAATTCCTCGAACGGGCTCAGCCACGGGTTCTTGTAGTCCAGGCCGACCACATAGCCGATCGAAACCTTGCCGCCTTCGGCGTGGTACAGGAAGGCACCGCCGTAGGTATCGTTGTCCAGCGGCCAGCCAGCGGCGTGCACCACCAGGCCCGGCTCATGCTTGGCCGGATCGATCTGCCACAGTTCCTTGATGCCCAGGCCATAGGCCTGCGGGTCCTTGCCGGCGTCGAGCTTGAACCTGCTGATCAGCTGGCGGCCGAGGTGGCCACGCGAGCCTTCGGCGAAGATCGTGTACTTGGCATGCAGTTCCATGCCGCGCTCGTAGTTCGGGCCCGGCGTGCCATCCTTGTGGATGCCCATGTCGCCGGTGGCCACGCCCATCACCGCGCCGTTCTCGTCGTACAGCACTTCGGCGGCGGCAAAGCCCGGGAAGATCGACACTTCCAGCGCTTCGGCCTGCTGCGCCAGCCAGCGGCTGACTTCGCCCAGGCTGATGATGTAGCTGCCATCGTTGTGGAAGCATTCCGGCAGCAGGGCGTGCGGGGTGCTCTTGGCGCCGGTTTCATTCAAGAACAGGAATTCATCGCGGGTGACGGCCTGCCGCAGCGGCGCACCGCGTTCCTTCCAGTCCGGGAACAGCTCGTTGAGCGCGCGCGGGTCCATCACCGCACCGGACAGGATGTGCGCGCCGGGCTCGGAGCCTTTCTCCAATACGCACACCGACAATTCCTGGCCCTTCTCCACCGCGAGCTGACGCAGGCGGATGGCAGTGGCCAGACCGGCAGGGCCGGCGCCGACGATGACGACGTCAAATTCCATCGCTTCGCGCGGCGGCAGGGCGGTGTTGGCTTCAGTGTTCATGCAAGGGCTCTTGGGTAAAGGCCGGCGCGTTTTCTGGCGACGACGGTTGCCTGGAACCGCCGCCTCAACGTGAGGCGGCGATGATCTGCGAAGGCGCAGCGTTCCAGATCAGCCCTGCGTTGTCTGCCAGATGGGAGAACACGCGTTCCAGGTGCTTGATGCGGTGCGGCTGGCCCATCACCCACGGATGGATGTTGAGCGCGAGCAGGCGACCCTGTCCGCTGCGCTGCGCTTCCTCCAGCAGGAAATCGCAGGCATCGACCATCTGGTCCGCATACTCGGCCTCGGCATGCAGATTTTCGCCGACGATGAAGCGATCTTCCAATTCCAGTGACAACGGCAGTGCGGTGAGGGGGCCGTTGGCGGTCTGGAAGGGGTAGGGCAGTTCGTCGTTGATCCAGTCACCAAACCACTGCAAACCGGCCTGTTGCAGCAGTTCCGGGGTGTTCTCGGACTGCGATCTGGCCGGTGACAACCAGCCCTGGATGGGGCCGTCCGAATACGGGGCCAGCGCGGCCAAACTGCGCTGGATGTATTCAGCTTCGCGCGCCGGGTCCAGCCCGCCGTAGTGCACGCTGTCCATGTTCCAGCCGTGCGCCACCAGCTCGGCGCTGCGCGCCTTGAGCCGGCGCAGCAGGGCCGGGTAGCGCTCGGCCAGTTCGCCGTTGACCGCAGTGCTGGCGCGCAGACCGTACTTTTCCAGCGCATCCAGTACGCGGAACACGCCCACCCGGTTGCCGTAGTCGCGCAGCGTGTAATGGCGCAGGTCCGGGTAGGGCATGACCATGGAACCGTTCGGCTTGAAGCCCTCACCCTTGGGATTGAGCGGGAAGTGTTCCAGGCTCAGGTTGATCCATACCGCCAGTGGCTTGTCGCCGGGCCAGCGCACGGCCGGGCGCTGCGCCAGCATCGACCAGCTGTAGCGGTCATGGTCCATGCCATGGCGCAGGCGCGGGTATTCGAGGAAGCTGCGATCCAGGCTCATGCCGCGTCCTCCGCGTTGATCGCTGCCATCGAGGCCAGCGCATCGTCGTAATGCTTGTCCAGATAGTGCTGGGCGATCTCGCGGCCGGTGGCCTTCCACACCTTGTCGTGGCTGCAGATGTAGTCCATCGCATCGTGGAAAGCGGCCAAGCGGTGCGGGTGGCTGACCTGGTAGGCGTGCAGCGGCACGCACATCACCGTGCCGGAGTTCTCGCCTTCGGCGTACAGGCGGTCGAAGGCGTCCTTGATCATCTGCCCGTAACGGCGCGGCTCGATCTTGTTGGTGACGTAGACGATGGTGTCGTTGAGCTCGAGCGAGTACGGCACCGACACGAAGCGCTTGCCCGAACGGGTCTTTACCGGTGTTGGCTGGTCATCGTGGAACAGGTCGCAGGTGTACAGGCCACCGGCCTCGGCGAACAGGTCGATGGTGGCGTCCGAATGCGACAGCGCCGGTGCCAGGTAGCCGTCGCAGTGCTGGCCGGTGTGCTCGGCGATCAGCGCCATCGAGTGCGCGATCATCTCCCGCTCCTGCGCCTCGTCCATGCCGTAGGTGTAGCGGGTGTTGTAGATGCCGTGGCTGAAGAATTCCCAGTTGCGCTCGGCCGCCATCTGGATCACTTCCGGGTGGTGCTTGAGCATGGCCGTGGACAGCGATACCGAGCCGCGCAGGCCGTACTGGTCCATCACCCGCATCATCCGCTGGTGGCCGACGCGGTTGCCGTAGTCGCGCGTGCCATAGCCCTGGATGTCCGGCAGCGGACGCGGCCATGGTTTGCGCTGCGGGTTGGCCGGCGGCGCGTACTCGTAGAACTCGATGTTGGGCGCGATCCACAGCGCCACGCGGGCACCGCCCGGCCATTCGATCTTCGGACGGCTGTCGTAGGGCCAGTAGTCGAACAGGCCCGGATCGGACTTGGTCGTGGCGTTCATGCGCGCAGCGCCTGCAGCTGTGCGGCCACGTGCTCGACCGGCTCCACGTCGCCGTACTTGAGCATGATGTCGCTGAGGTTGGCGAAGTGCGGGATCTCGTGTTTGTCTGCCACGCATTCCTCCGGAACGATGCTGCGGTAGCCGCGCGACAGGCTGTCGATCACGCAGGCGCGGATGCAGCCCGAGGTCGAGCCGCCGGTGATGATCAGCGTGTCGATCTTGTGGAAGGTCAGCAGCGACCACAGGTTGGTTTCGAAGAATGGGCTGGCCATGCGCTTGTGCATGACGATATCGCCGGGCTGCACGTCGGCGCGTGGATCGAACTGCGCGCGCTCGGAGCCGTGCTTGATGTTCTGCAGTGAGTCCGGCGTGTTGGTGCGGGTGCCCCAGGTGCCGGCGTCTTCGCCCGATTCCAGGTAAGCCACATAGGTCCACACCACCGGCAGGCCGAGCGCGCGCACCTGCGCCGACAGCGCATTGATGTGCTCGATCTGGCGCGGGTCGGTCTCATACGCGGTCTTGAACGCGGCCAGATCGGTATAGGCGCGCTGCACATCGATGTTGACGATGGCCGGGCGCGCGCCGAAGCCGAACTTGGCGCGGTTGGGGTTGGCCTTGACCTGCTCCCAGTACTGGCGGGCGGTGAGGTTGGACGTTTCCATCACGGGCATGGGCTCTCTCCGTTGCAGTAGTGGGGATCAGGCGGCCGAAGCGCGCGCGCGTTCGTCGCGTACCAGGGTTGCGGCCAGCAGGGCCAGCACGATCAGCGCGCAGATCAGGCTGAAAGCGATGTGGTAGCTCTTGGTGATGTCGAAGATCTTGGCCGTCACCCAGATGCCGAGGCCGGCGGTGGTCGCATCGAGCAGGGTGATGGTGCCGAGGATCTTGCCGGCCGAACTCAGCCCGAAGGCATTGACCGCCAGCAGCTGGATCATCGTGTACAGGCCACCCCAGCCCAGGCCGAACAAGGCCAGCGAATACCAGATCAGGTCGGCGCGCATCGTCGCCAGGATCAATGCACCTGCCGCCATGATCGCCAGGTTGACCAGGAACACGCGCTTGGCCGGCAATACATCGGCGAGGAAGCCGAAGATGAACTTGCCCACCATTGCCAGGCCGAACATCAGGCCAAGGCCATTACCAGCGGTTGCCGGCTCAAAGCCGAGGTCGCGCATGTGCAGGAACAGGTTGGAGGCCACCGCCATGATCGAGAAGAACGTCGTCATCGCCACGAAGGCCAGCATCCAGAAGGTGCGGGTGCGCATCGCCTGCTGGTAGCTCAGGTCCGGCAATGAGGACGCGGCCGGCTTGCCGGCGGCGGCCTTGGCGGCCAGCGTGTCCGCGCCCCAGGGCTGGATGCCGCCCGGGCGCGGACTGCGCACGAACAGGAAGGCCAGGATCAGGAACGCCAATGGAATTGCGGCTTCCCACAGCAGCGTTGTGCGCCAGTCCATGCTCTGCATCAGCTGCACGCCGAGCTTGGGAAACACCATGCCGCCGAGGCTAGTGCCGACCAGGGCAATACCAATTGCAGTGCCGCGATGGGTGGCAAACCACTGCGAGACGAAGATCACCGCCACATTCAGGCCGGCGGCGACCAACACCGCGGCAAAGCCGACGTGGATCCAGTACAGGTGGGCCAGCGAATGGATGTGCGCATAGGCCGCGTACAGCGCCGCCAGCAGCGCGATGCCGGCCAGCACCAGTTTGCGCGGGCCGACCTTGTCGATCAGCGCACCCAGGAACGGCGCCATCCAGCCGGCCAGCACCAGGGTGATCAGGTCGCGCAGCTTGAGCTCGCTGCGGCTCCAGCCGAAGTCCTTGAGCAGGGATTCGTCGAAAGCGGTCAGGCCGGTCACGGTCAGGCCGTTGGAGACCAGCAGCACCAGCATCCCCATCACCGCCATCAACCACGGGTAATAACGCTTCAACTTCATCGACGCACCTCAAGAGTTGGGTTATGGCAGGTAGATACGCCGGTGGGGGATTTCCGCCGCCGACGTTGACCGGGAGCGAATGGCATGCCTACACTTTGTCCGGACAAAGTGTGCCACAGTCTTTTACCCGGGAGGAAGCCATGCAAACCGTGATCGTCCTGTTCAACCTCAAAGCCGGCGTCAGCCGTGAGGAGTACGAGGCCTGGGCGCGTGCCAGCGACCTGCCGGTGGTCAACGCGCTGCCGTCGGTGGAGAAGTTCGAGGTACTCAAGGCCAGCGGTCTGTTGATTGGTGAAGGCAGCTCCCCGTACGACTACATCGAGCTGATGCGCATTCCGGACATGGCCGCGTTCGGCGCCGACCTCGCCGACCCGACCGTGCAGGCCGGTGCAGCGCAGTTCCAGCAATACGCTGACAATCCGTTGTTCATCCTCACCAGCGCGCTGTAAGCGCACAAGGAACATTGGTCATGGCTCGTTTCCCCGAATTGCAGGGCAAGGTCGCACTCATCACCGGCGCTGGTCGCCGCGCCGGCCTGGGCGAGGGCATTGCCCGGCGCCTGCTGCAGGAAGGCTGCAAGGTGGTGCTGACCGACATCGGCCAGGTGCGTGGCGCCGAGATGCCGGTCACTGCAGTCGGTACCGACGAGGAGCTGGCCCAGGTTGCCGCCGAATTGGCTGCCAGCAGCGGTGGCGAGTGCGTGGCGATGGCCCTGGATGTGCTGGAAGAGGCGCAGGTGGAGGCGGTGGTCAAGGCCACGGTCGAGCGCTTCGGCCGCCTCGACATCCTGGTCAACAACGCCGGCATCGGTTACCTGATGAAGTCGCTGGTCGACATCGATGCCAAGGAATGGGACGCGGTGCTGGGTGTGAACCTGCGCGGCGCTTTCCTGACCATCAAGCATGCCGGCCGGCAGATGATTGCCCAGGGTGGCGGCCGCATCGTCAACATCGCTTCGCAGGCGGCCAAGTCGGCGTTCCCGCATGCAGCGGCGTATTGCTCGTCCAAGCACGGCCTGGTCGGCCTGACCCGGGTCGCGGCGCTGGAGTTGGGAGCGCATGGGATCAACGTCAATGCGGTGTGCCCGAACCATGTGACCACCGGCTTGGGCGCTTGGCAGAACGAATACTTCGCTGAAAAGCAGGGCAAGAGCGTGGAGCAGTACCTGGCGGACATGCGTGCGCGCATTCCGGCGGGGCGTGCGGGTCTGCCTTCGGATACGGCCGCTGCTACGGCGTTTTTGTGCTCGGACGACGCGGTTTACATCACTGGTGAGGCAATCAATGTTTCGGGTGGTGAGGAGAACCATTGAGGTATCACCGAGCAATCATCAGGTCGTCATTCCCACCTTCGCGGGAATGACGGCGTAGAAGCAAAGCAGCAACCCCACCACGCAACCAACAACCGCACCGAGACCACCATGTCCAAACCCGCCTACCAGTGGCCCAACAACGCACGCCTGGCCTTGTCCGTGGTCGTCAATGTTGAAGAGCTGTCCGAGTACAACGTGGGCCAGGGTGACAAGATCACCGAGCCGGTGGACGAGCTGCACGTCACCCTGTCCAAGCCGGTGCGCAACTACGGCAACGAATCCAACTACCGCTACGGCGTCAACGAAGGCCATGCGCGCGTATCCGCGCTGCTGGACAGGTACAACGTCACCAGCACCTATACCGCTGCTGCGGTGTCGCTGGAGCGCGCGCCTGAAATCGCCGACTACCTGCGTGGCAGCCGGCACGAAGTGTGTTCGCACGGCCACCGCTGGATCCACCAGTTCCGCTTCAACGAGGAACAGGAGCGCCAGTTCATCCGCGACGCCGCCGCCAGCATCGAACAGACCACCGGCGTACGCCCGGTTGGCTGGCTGTCGCGCTACCTGCATACCGCATCAACCCGTCGCCTGCTGCAGGAAGAAGGCTTCCTGTACCACATGGATGACTACTCGGCCGATGCGCCGTTCTGGGGCGACGTCGACGGCAGCGACAAGCCAATGATCGTGGTGCCGTACCAGCTCGATACCAATGACATGAAGATGTGGGTTGCCCCGTCCTACCTGCCCAAGGACTGGCTGGACTACGCCATCGACAGCTTCGACACGCTGTACGCCGAAGGCGAGCACGCACCGAAAGTGATGTCGCTGGGCCTGCACCTGCGCATCATCGGCCGCCCGGGTCGCATCGGTGCGTTCGAGAAGTTCCTGCAGTATGTCGCGCAGAAGCCGGGTACCTGGTACGCCACCCGTCGTCAGATTGCCGAACACTTTGCTTCACAGGTGGCTGCACCATGAGCGCTGCATTGAACAACCCGCGTCGTTGCCTGCTGTTCGTGCCGGGCTCGCGCCCGGAGCGCTATGCCAAGGCGGTCGCCACCGGTGCCGACCAGGTCTGCATCGATCTGGAAGATGCGGTTGCGCCGGGCGACAAGGAAAGTGCGCGTGCTTCGCTGTTCGCGTTTCTTGCGGACAAGCCAGAAAGCCGTGGTGAGATAGGCCTGCGCATCAATCCCTTGTCCACCGAGCTGGGCCAAGCGGATCTGAAAGCATTGGCGGCATCCGGTTTGAATCCGGCCTTCGTGATGTTGCCAAAGGTCGAAACCGTGGCCGAGCTTCAGCAAGCCGACAACGCGCTTGCTGCCATCGACACCGTGTTCATCGCACAGATCGAAACGCCGAAGGGCTTGCTGGATGCACGCGTGCTTGCGACGGCAACTCCGCGTTTGCAGGCACTGATGTTTGGTGGCTTCGATTACATCGTCGCGCTGCGTGGCCGCGCCGGCTGGGAGAGTTTCTTCCATCCGCGCGTGCAGCTGGCAACGATTGCCGCCGAGGCGGGAATCGGCTGTCTCGATGTGCCCTTCCTCGACATCAAGGACGAAGCAGGCCTGGTTGATGAAACCGACCGCGTGATCGACCTCGGCTTCACCGCCAAGGCAGCGATCCATCCGGCCCAGGTCGATCCCATCCAAAACCGTTACCTGCCAACCGCAGGCGAGTACGAGCGCGCCCAGCGCGTCATCGCCGCACTGGCCGCAAGCGGCGGCGAAGCCATCCAGCTCGACGGCAAACTGGTGGATCGCCCCATCGAAATTGCCGCAGAACGCGCAATCGCACTCGGTGCACTCGGCGTACGCGCCGGCTGACCGCAACGCTTCATTGAACGCCTGATCGCCCCCTCTTTGACCAAGCTGCGCTCAGCGCCAGCCCAACCCGCACCAAAAGGACATTGTCATGGTTCAGAACGTCAAGCAGATTTCCGAAAACCGCTTCCGCGAAACCTTCGGCCGCTACTACGAAGAGTTCAATGTCGGCGACATCTACGAGCACCGCCCCGGCCGCTCGATCACCGAAACCGACAACACCTGGTTCACCCTGCTGACGATGAACACCCATCCGATGCACTTCGACAAGGAATACGCCAAGGCCTCGGAATTCGGCAAGGTCATCGTCTGCTCGCCGTTCACCGTGGCGCTGATGGTCGGCATGAGCGTCACTGACGTCAGCCAGAAGGCGGTGGCCAACCTGGGGTGGAGTGAGATCAAGATGACCCATCCGCTGTTTGTCGGTGACACCCTGGTGGCCGAATCAGAAGTGCTGGAAAAGCGCGAGTCCAAATCGCGTCCGGGCGCGGGCATCGTCACCTGCCGTACCGATGGCTTCAACCAGGACGGCAAGTTGGTCTGCACCTTCAACCGCACCATGCTGATCGCCAAGCGTGGCCACTCGGTGGAAGACAAGGTCAACTACTGAGGGCGTGATGATGAGCACCGAACCGGAACAGCTGTGGGGCCCCGACGAAGAACAGGCGCTTCTCGACTCGATCGATCATTGGGTGGAGAAATCCGTCGCGCCAATCGCGCAGGAATACGACCTCGAAGACAAGTACCCACACCATCTGGTTGAGGAGATGAAGGACCTCGGGTTGTTCGGCGCCACCATTTCACCGGAGTACGGTGGGCTAGGCTTGCCAGCGCGCATCTACGCGAAGATCGTGATCAAGGTGTCTTCGGTATGGATGGCGCCGACCGGCATCTTCAATTCTCACCTGATCATGGCCGCGGCCATCGAACGTTGTGGCACCGAGGCGCAGAAGCAGAAATACCTGCCACGCATGGCGACCGGTGAGCTGCGTGGCGCGCTGGGTCTGACCGAGCCCAATGCGGGTACCGATCTGCAGGCGATCCGCAGTGTTGCAAAGCGCGACGGTGATCATTACATAATCAACGGCGCCAAGACCTGGATCACCAATTCCATGTATGGCGACATGGTGCTGCTGCTGGTCAAGACCGACCCGGAGGCGCAGCCGCGCCACAAGGGCATGACCATGTTCATCGCCGAGAAGGGCGAGGGCTTCATCGTCGCCAAGAAGATGAAGAAGTCCGGCTACCGCGCCATCGACACCTGCGAGTTGGTATTCCAGGACTACAAGGTGCCGGCGGACTGCCTGCTCGGTGGCGTTGAAGGGCAGGGCTTCCAGCATGCGGTTGGTGGACTGGAGTTGGGTCGTATCAATGTCGCTGCGCGCGGTTGTGGTATTGCCGAGGGCGCACTGCGCTTGTCGGTGCGCTATGCACAGGAGCGCATGACCTTCGGCAAACCGATTGCCGAGCACCAGGCCATCCAGCTCAAGCTGGGCGAGATGGCGGCCAAGGTTGAAGCATCGAAGCTGCTGATCGAGAGCGCCGCCAATGCCTACGATAAGGGCGAGCGCTGCGACATGGAAGCGGGCATGGCCAAGTACTTCGCCACCGAGACTGGCGCCTATTGCGCGCAGGAAGGCATGCGGATTTTTGGTGGCTACAGCTACTCGGTGGAATACGACATCGAGCGTTTCCACCGCGATGCCATGCTGATGTGCATTGGTGAAGGCACCAATGAAATGCAGCGCATCATCATTGCCAAGCAATTGGTGGCAAGAAACAAGATCTAACAGCCCAAGCAGACCAAAGCCCCTCTCCCAAATGCATCAGACGCAAAGCCCCTCTCCCGCTCGCGGGAGAGGGGTTGGGGTGAGGGGAGGCTCTACAAGCAAAGCCAGAAGCGCTGCAGCCCCTCTCCCGCCTGCGGGAGAGGGGTTGGGGTGAGGGGAAGCTCTACGGGCGAAGTCAAAAGCTCCCCTCATCCGCCCTTCGGGCACCTTCTCCCGCAAGCGGGAGAAGGGATAGATCAGAAGCCGAAGCCACGACGACAGCCAAAGAAAAAGCAAAAGCAAAAGCAAAAGCCAAAGCCAAAGCAACAGCCAAAGCAACAGCCAAAACCAAAGCAATAGCCAAGTAGACGCAGCAGCATCCCTTCACCGCGGTCCTCAACCGCCGCGGTGCTTTTTACAAACCAGAGGCCACACATGAAAGACCTTCCCCTGCAGGGACTGCGCATCCTTGCCGTCGAACAGTACGGTGCTGGCCCCTATGGCTCGATGCATCTGGCCGATCTTGGCGCGGAAGTCATCAAGATCGAATCCCCGCCGGGTGGCGACGTGTCGCGCGCCACCGGCCCGTACTTCCTGGGCGTAGGCGACAGCCTGTTCTTCCAGACCTTCAATCTCAACAAGCGCTCGTTGCGCCTGGACCTGAAAGCCGCCGAAGGCCACGAAGTCTTCGAAAAGCTGGTCGCCAGCGCCGACGCCGTGCTCAACAACCTGCGTGGTGATCAGCCGGGCAAGCTCGGCCTGGACTACGCCACGCTCAGCAAGCTCAACCCGAAGATCGTCTGCGCCCACCTGTCCGCCTACGGCCGTGACAACGAGCGCGCCGCGTGGCCGGGCTATGACTACCTGATGCAGGCCGAAGCCGGCTTCATGGCGCTTACCGGCGAGCCGGACGCACCACCGGCCCGCTTCGGTCTGTCGATGGTCGACTTCATGACCGGTACCACCCTGTCGATGGGTCTGCTGGCCGCCGTCATCGGCGCCATGCGCACCGGCCTTGGCCGCGATGTCGATGTCAGCCTGTTCGATGTGGCCCTGCACCAGCTCAGTTATCCGGCCACGTGGTATCTCAACGAAGGCCACCGCACCGAGCGTCTGTCGCGCAGCGCGCATCCCTCCACCGTACCGTGCCAGGTCTATCGCACCGCCGATGGCTGGGTGATGGTGATGTGCATGCTGGAGAAGTTCTGGCAGACCTTCGTCGAAGGCATCGGTAACCCTGAATGGGCCGCGGAGCCGCGCTTCGCCAACTTCGCCGAGCGTCGCCAAGTGCGTGAGGAACTGACTGTGCTGGTCGACACGATTCTCAGCACCCAGCCCACCGCTTACTGGACACAGAAGTTCGCCGGCCGTATTCCGATCGCACCAGTGCTGGATATCGCCCAAGCGCTCGACAATCCCTATGTACGCGATGTCGACATGCTGCAGGACGTCGAGCATGCACAGGGAACGCAGCGTCTGCTGCGTAACCCGATCAAGCTCGATGGCCAGCGCCTGAGCGGCAATGCCTGCCCGCCACTCAATGCCGATGCGGATGCATTGCTGCGTGAGCTGGGTTACAACGATGCAGACCGCACGCGCCTGCTCGGCGCGTGACGCAAGGGAATCGATGATGAAACTCGAAGGTGTACGCGTACTCGACCTGTCGCTGTTCCTGCCCGGTCCGCACCTGACCATGATGATGGCCGATCATGGCGCCGACGTGATCAAGATCGAACCGCCCAGCGGTGAACCGGTGCGCGAGGTCGGGCTCAAGCAGGCCGGCGTTTCCACCTGGTTCCGCAACACCCATCGCGGCAAGCGATGCATCGTGCTGGATCTGAAAAGCACCGATGGCAAGGCCGCTTTCGCCAGGTTGGTCGAGTGGGCCGACGTGGTGGTGGAAGCCTTCCGGCCCGGCGTCGCCAAGCGTCTTGGCATCGACTACGCCAGCTGCAAGGCGATCAATCCGAAGCTGGTGTACTGCTCGATCAGCGCCTTTGGCCAGAACGGGCCCAAGGTCAACCGGCCTGCCCACGATCTGGCGATGCAGGCCGATACCGGCGTGGTCAGCCTGAACCGCGCGCCGGATGGTACGCCGGCGATGCCGCATATGCCGGTGGCCGACATGACCGGCTCACTGATGGCGCTCAACGGCATCCTGATGGCCTTGTTCCGCCGCGAGCGCACGGGCGAGGGCGACTACATCGATCTGTCGATGCAGGACGCCTTGATGGCGTGGCTGCCGAATGTGCTGGGCCCGCCGTTCGCACTTGGCCGCGATCCGGTCGTCAGGGAAGAGCGTAGCTGGGGCGGCAATGCGCTGTACAAACTGTACCGCTGCGCCGATGACCGCTGGATCGCACTCGGCGGCGCCGAGCACAAATTCGCCGAGAACCTGTTGAATGCGCTAGGCCGCACCGACCTGATCCACCTCTGCCATCTGCCACCGGGCAGCGGTCAGGACCCGGTCAAGGAATTCCTGGCCGAAACCTTTGCCCGCCGCACCTTGGTGGAGTGGACGCTGTTCCTGCACGACATCGATGTGTGCTGGGCACCGGTCAAGACGCTGACCGAAGCCTTCAATGATCCGCATACACGTGTGCGCGAAATGGTCTGGACCGATGCACAGGGTGGAACCCACCTGGGCATTCCGATCAAGTTCGCCAACGAGCCGGGGCGTATCAATCCGCAGCTGGACGAAGTCGGTCAATCCACTGCAGCCGTACTGGCAGAACTAGGTCTATAGCAAGCTGCAGAACACGCTCCCTCCCTTGCGCAACGCGCAGGGGAGGGCCGGGGAGGGGTGCTTCTGATTCAAACACCACCCCAAAAAACTCAGGCGTCGCTGCCGATATCGCTGGTTTCATCGGTCACGCTGGCCGCATGACGGCGACGCTGCGCGATCTGCCGCGACTTGGCTTCGATCGCCTCGTTGTCGCGCTTGTTCTTGCGGTACAGCGCATAGCCAATCAAGCCCAGGCCAACAGCCGCAACCGCGACGGTAGCAGTGGGATTGCGCTTGGCGACGCGGGTGACGGCACGGCCGCCGGTCTTCATCGCACCAATGGCGGCGCCAGTCTTGAGCCATTCGGCTGCGCTGGAACCACCGTGCTTGATGTTGCCACCGGCGCTGTTGACCAGTTCCAGTGCACGCTCCAGTGCCGGGCCGGTGATATCGCTGAACTTGCTCATGTGGGGACTCCATGTAGATGAGGGCCAGACCCCCATTCTTACCAGAGGGCCGTGTAGGGGATGTTAGCCGGGATGCGCTGGGCGTGGTTGTGGAAGGCTGAAGCTGGAGTAACGGTGGCAGTGAGCGGCAAAAGCTACCCCTCCCCAACCCTCCCCTGCGCTGTGCGCAAGGGAGGGGGCCGAAGCGGCTGCGCTGCATACTGCCAGAGTGCCAGCAACCGCCCCCCTCCCTTTGCCGCAGGCAAGGGGAGGGTTGGGGAGGGGGGCTGTTGCTCTTGCTCTCGCCTCTGCCCCCAATCCCCAATCAAGTCCCCCGAGGCTTCGCTCGATGCGTCGCCGTAGCGCTCCAAGGATCATCCGGCCACGGATGCCTTGGATAGCGCCCCTTCATTTCTTTCTTAACTTCCGCATAAGTGTTCTGCCAGAAATTGCGCAGGTCACCTGTCACCTGCAAGGGCTTTCCACCCGGCGACAACAGGTGCAACAGCAAGGGCATACGGCCATCGGCAATGCGCGGCGTATCCGCCAGGCCAAACAGCTCCTGCAGCTTCACCGCCAGTACCGGCGGGCGCGGGTTGACGCCGTCATCGTCCAACGCGTACTCGATGCGTCGCTCCATTCCCGAAGGCACGCTGATGCGTGTCGGCGCATGACGATCCACCAACTGCCGCTTGCTCCAATCAATGCCGGACTTCAGTGCTTCGCCAAGTTCTTCCTCGGACAAGGCTTCCAGGCGTGTCTTGCCGTTGAATGCAGGTAGCAGCCAATCGTCCAGCGTCACCAGCAAGGCCGCGTCGGACAGATCCGGAAGTTCCAGTTCCGGCATCCAATGACGCAGCCCCATCACCCGCCAGCGCAACTGCTGCAGGTTCTCTGTCCATGGCAATGCGCCCAGGCCCAGTTCGCGGACCGCATCTGTCAGTGCCCGTGCGGCACGGGCCGGGTCCACCTGGCCGGCAGGGCGGCTGTCCAGCACGATGCGTTCGAAGCTGCTTTCGCGACGCGCTTCCAGTGCGCGCTTGGTACTGTTCCAACGCACCACGTCCTGGGTCTTGAAGCGATCAGGGAAGTCGCGGCGCAGGCGTTGTTCGTCCACCGGTGCCGCACGCAGGATCAGCGCATCGCGTGGGTCGTGGCGCAGCTCGCTGATCACCAGCCAGGGCTCGCCGCGCAGATCGCTATTGTCGAACTGGCGGGCACTGCGGCCATTGGCCAGCTGGTAGCGCTGCGGATCATTCGGGTGCTGGGTGGCAATGCGGTCGGGGAAGGCATGGGCGAGCAGGTCGCCGAGTTCATGCGCTTCGATATCCGTCGGTGGCGCGGTATCGCAGCGCAGGCGGCGGCGCCATTGCTTGGCGGCCGTATCAATCGCTGCCAGTCCACCGCGGTTGGCGTCGTAGGGCGCGCGGCCATTGCGGAAGGCGGCAAGGGCGCGCCAACGCGCGGCCAGTGCGTCACCGCCCTGACGCAGCGGATCGCGTGCTTCCAGCAGTGCGGCAACATCGGCGGCCAACGCCTGCTCGCGCGGATTGCCTGCAGACAGCAGCATCGCCGCCATACGCGGATGTGTACCCATTGACAGCATGCGCTTGCCCAGCGCGGTGATGGTGTTGTCTGCGCTCAAGGCCCCCAGCCGCTGCAGCAGCTCGCGCGCGGCCGACAGTGCACCGCTGGGCGGTGGATCGACGAAGCGCAGCTCGTCACTGCCCCAGGCTGCCAGTTCCAATGCCAACCCGGCCAGTTCCACCTGCGCCATTTCGGGACGCCGCTGTGGCTCCAGCCGCTGTGATTGCGGCCACAGCCGCCACGCCCAACCGGAAGCAACGCGGCCCGCACGGCCGGCGCGCTGGTCGGCCGAGGCCTGCGAGATGGTCACTGCATCGAGCCGCGAAAAGCCGCTGTTGGGGTCGTAGCGCGGTTCGCGCGCCAGCCCGGCATCGATCACCACGCGCACGCCGGGCAGGGTGACCGAGGATTCGGCGACATTGGTGGCCAGTACCACGCGGCGGCGGCCGTCGGAATCGGGTTGCAGCACGCGGGTTTGCTGTTCGATTGGCAGCTCGCCGTGGAGGGGGAGCACGTCAAAGCTCTGCTCCTCCCCTTTCGCGGAGCGAAGGGGGAGGTTGGGAGAGGGGTGCTGTTGATCTTGGTCTGACGCGCGAAGCGACCCCTCCCCAGCCCTCCCCTTGCCTGTGGCAAAGGGAGGGAGCAGAGCAGCCTGCACCCGCGCAATCTCCCGCTGCCCCGGCAGGAACACCAGCACGTCGCCAGGGTGCTCGGCCACCGCCTGTTCCACCGCGCGCCGGGTCTGCGCTTCCAGCGCCTCGTCGCGGCGGGCCGGGAAGTGGCTTGTTTCCACCGGATAGCTGCGGCCTTCGCTGGACAGGCGCGGCGCATCCAGGAACTGCGCCAGCCGCTCGCCATCCAGCGTTGCCGACATCACCACGATGCGCAGGTCATCACGCAGCTGCGATTGCACGTCCAACGCCAATGCCAGGCCCAGATCGGCGGACAGATGGCGCTCGTGGAATTCATCGAACAACAGGGCGCTCACGCCCTCCAGCAGCGGGTCGTCCTGCAGCATGCGGGTCAGGATGCCTTCGGTGACCACTTCAACACGGGTACGCGCGGACACCTTGTTCTCGAAGCGGATGCGGTAACCGACGGTCTCACCGACCGGTTCACCCAACTGCTTGGCCATGAAGGTGGCGGCACTGCGCGCGGCTACGCGGCGCGGTTCCAGCATGATGATCTTGCCGCCCTGCAGCCACGGCGCATCCAGCAGCGCCAACGGCACCTGGGTGGTCTTGCCGGCACCGGGCGGCGCTTCGAGCACCAGCCGCGTGTGCGCGGCCAGCTGCTGGAGGATGTCGGGGAGCAGCGGAGTGATGGGGAATGCTATTGCCATTGCAGCATTGTAGAAGCCGTGCGCTTCAAACGCCGCCAGAAACCCGGCTACACCGGCTCGTTCATCCTGCGAAGGGCTTGCCAGCGGCCAACGCTCTACAATTCACCGTTCCCGCCTCACCACCCCCAGCTCAATGCAACTGATCGACATCGGCGCCAACCTTACCCACGAATCCTTTGATCGCGACCTGGACGCGGTGCTGGAGCGCGCACGCGCCGCAGGCGTGGTGCAGATGGTGATCACCGGGGCCAGCCGCGAGCACTCGCCGATGGCCTTGGAGCTGGCGCAGCGCCATCCGGGCTTCCTGTACGCGACGGCCGGCGTGCACCCGCACCACGCCAGTGAGTACACCGACGAATGCGATGCGGAAATGCGCGCACTGCACGCGCATCCGGAAGTGGTGGCGGTGGGCGAATGTGGTCTGGATTTCAACCGCGATTTCTCGCCGCGTCCAGCCCAGCGCAAGGCCTTCGAGCGCCAGCTGCAGATCGCCAGCGAGAACGGCAAACCGCTGTTCCTGCACCAGCGCGACGCGCATGACGACTTCATCGCGATGATGAAGAACTTCGACGGCAAGCTCGGCCCGGCGGTGGTGCATTGTTTCACCGCCGAGCGCCGCGAGCTGTTCGATTACCTGGACCGCGATTGGTATATCGGCATCACCGGCTGGCTGTGCGATGAGCGCCGTGGCGCGCACCTGCGTGAACTGGTCAAGCACATCCCGGCCGAGCGACTGATGATCGAGACCGATGCGCCGTACCTGCTGCCGCGCACGATGCGGCCGCTGCCCAAGGACCGCCGCAACGAGCCGGCGTTCCTGTCGCATATCGTCGAGGAACTGGCCCGCGACCGCGGCGAAGACGTGGCGGTCACCGCCGCCAACGCTACCGCAGCAACCCGCGGCTTCTTCCGCCTGCCGCCGGTCTGACGGCAGGCGCAAGGCCGAAACCTCAAGCGGCGCGCTGCGCCTCGTAGGCCTGCAGGTGGCAATACGCTGCCTGCAGCAGCGGTGCTGATTGCCCGCCGACAAGTGCCCGGCCAAGCATGTCGCCGACGATATGCGCCGCCTCCACGCGCTGCCCGGCTTCCAGATCGCGCAGCATCGAGGCCTTGATCGGTGAGCCGGATTTGGTGATCGCGCCCAGCGCGATTTCCTGTGCTTTCGCTGGAATCGGCTGGCCGGCCTGCGCGGCGACCGCCAGACATTCGGCATACAACGCCTGCATGAAGGCGCTGCCGTGGTCGCTGGCAACGATGCTGCCGACGTCGGCGCGCATCAGGCAGGTGCCGGCCGCCAGCGCGGTCAGGAAGGTGTACTTGATCCACTGTTCCTGGGCGATATCGGCCGAGGCGACGTGATCGATGCCGGCTTGTTCGCAGGCCTTGGCCAGTGCTTCGACGCGTGCGCTGTCGGTAGCGCCATCGCGCTCGCCGAAGGTCAGCTTGGCCGGCTTGTCCAGATGTAGCACCGCGCCGTCCTCGGCCTTGGTTGCGCTGATGAAGCACAGGCCGCCGAGCACGTTTTCGCGGCCGAAGCGCGCATCCAGTACAGCGTAATGACGCAGGCCATTAAGGATGGGCAACACGGTGGTATTGGCGCCAACCGCTGGCGCGATCGCGTCGATCGAGCTGTCCAGGTCATAGGCCTTGCAGCTGAGGATGACCAGATCGAAGGGCTGCTCTTTCGCCAGTTGCGGCAAGGTATCGGCAGTGACATGCGCAACCGGGAATGCGGCGTCACCGAGCGGGCTGCGGATCACCAGGCCATCGCGGTCCAGTTGTGCAGCGCGGTTGGCTCGCACCAGGAAGGTGACATCAACGCCGGCCTGCGCCAGCCGACCACCAAAGTAACCACCGGTACCACCGGCACCGAGAATCAGGATGCGCATCGGGTTGGATATCCATCAACAGAGGGGAGTGAAGCCATCATAGGTGTTCGGGGGTGTTGTAGGAGCGGCGTAAGCCGCGAAGCTGACACTGCTTCCGGCTGCAGGAATCATGGTTCGCAATATCCTGGATGCAGAGTCATCCTGGCTTGAGTTTGTGCGAGCTTCGCGGCTTACGCCGCTCCCACGAGAACAAAAGAAAGGCGCCTTTCGGCGCCTTTTTTTTTTCAGCTGCGCAGGCCTACGCCTCGGCGAAGCAGCCACAGGGCCAATGCGGTAAGCGCGGCAACAAAACCCAGCATCAACGCATACGACACCCACAACGGCACGTCGCTGCTGCCGAGCAGGCCGTAACGGAATGCATTGACCATGTAGAAGATCGGATTGGCGTGCGTCATCGCCTGCGCCCAACCCGGCAACAAGGTCACCGAATAGAACACGCCGCCCAGGTAGGTCAGCGGGGTCAGGATGAAGGTCGGCACGATCGCCACGTCATCGAACTTCTTGGCGTAGACGGCGTTGATGAAGCCGGCCAGCGAGAAGATCGTCGCGCCCAGCAGCACCGTGGTCAGGGTCACCAGCGGATGCGGGATGCGCACCGGAGTGAAGAACATGGCGATGATCAGCACGATCACGCCCACCATCAAACCACGCAGCACCGCGCCGGCAACATAGCCCCACAGGATCACCCAGTTCGGCATCGGGCTGACCAGCAGTTCCTCGACATGGCGGCCGAACTTGGCACCGAAGAATGAGGAGCTGATGTTGCCGTAGCTGTTCTGGATCACGCTCATCATCACCAGGCCCGGCACGATGAACTGCATGTAGCTGTAGCCGCCCATCTGCCCGATCTTGGAGCCGATCAGGCCGCCGAAAATCAGGAAGTACAGGGTCATGGTGATCGCCGGCGGCACCAGGGTCTGGCCCCAGATACGCAGGATGCGGTTGACCTCGCGGCGAACGATGGTGCCCAGCGCCACCCAGTTGCGGCTGCTGTCGGTCACGGGAACGGGGGTACTCATGCTGCGGTGCTCTCCAGGTTGCCGGTGAGGCGCACGAACAGCTCCTCCAGGCGGTTGCTCTTGGTACGCATCGAGCGCACGCGGATGCCGGCGGCATTCAAGGCGTCGAAGACTCGGTTCAGATCCATCGCACGCGGCATGTCCAGGTCCAGCGTATGCGCGTCGGTGGCGACCAGGGTGGCGCCTTCGATCTGCGGCAGCTGCGCGGGCAGCTCACCGTCGATATCGAACAGGAAGCCTTCCACGTCGAGTTTGGCCAGCAGGCCGCGCATCGGGCCCTGCTCGACGATCTGGCCGTGGTTGATGATGGCCAGGTTGCGGCACAGCTGCTCGGCCTCTTCCAGGTAATGCGTGGTGAGGATGATGGTGGTGCCGGCGGCGTTGATTTCCTGCAGCGTCTTCCACATGTCGCGGCGGATCTCGATGTCCACGCCTGCGGTGGGCTCGTCGAGGATCAGCAGGCGCGGCCGGGTCATCATCGCGCGGGCGATCATCAGGCGGCGCTTCATGCCGCCGGACAGGGTGCGGCTCATCATCTGCGCCTTGCCCCACAGGTGCGCGCGCTTGAGTTCTTCCTCGGCGCGTACTTCAGCCTCGGCACGCGGAATCCCGTAGAACCCGGCGTAGTTGACCAGGATGTCGAAGGGCTTCTCGAACAGGTTGAAGTTGATTTCCTGCGGCACCAGTCCGATCAGGCGCATGGTCGCGCTGCGGTTGGCCACCAGATCACTGCCGAACACCTGTACCTGGCCTTCGCTCAGGTTCACCAGTGAAGACACGATGCCGATCAGGGTCGACTTGCCGGCGCCGTTGGGGCCAAGCAGGGCGAAGAAGTCGCCCGGGGCGACTTCCAGCGACACGCCTTTCAGGGCCTGGACGCCGTTGTCATAGGTCTTGCGCAGGTCGGTGATGCGCAGGGCGGCTGCGCCGGATGGGGTACGGGAGTCCAATCTGTGGCCTTCGCGCCGGGTACAGGCGTCGGATAAGTGCAGGCGGCTATTATAGGAGGCCCCGTGGTCCATACCCGGTTACACACTGTTCCCCTCCTGTGCCAATCCAATTCCCCCTCAAGCTGGTCGGCTGCCGCATGCTGGCCCCAAGCGTCGGTCATTACCAGTTCGTCCGTGACGACGGCCAGCCGCTGGATTTCCTGCCCGGCCAGTTCATTCAGGTCCATTTCGACTACGCCGACGGCACCGCCACCAAGCGCAGCTATTCGTTGGCCACCATCCATGACCATGCGATGGGCCCGGGTGAGGCGGTGGATATCGCGGTCAGCTTCGTGCCCGGCGGCGCTGCCACCGCGCTGTTCGAGGGCCTGAAGGCCGGCGACCATATCAGCGGCAGCGGCCCGTTCGGTCGCTTCTGCCTGCAGCCGGGCGACCACAATGGCCGCTACCTGCTGATCGCCACCGGCACCGGCGTCACCCCGTACCGCTCGATGCTGCCGCAATTACGCACTGCAATGATCGAGCGCGGCGTGGAAGTGGTG
This sequence comes from Stenotrophomonas sp. STEN038, assembly GCF_056759895.1. NCBI lineage: Bacteria > Pseudomonadati > Pseudomonadota > Gammaproteobacteria > Lysobacterales > Lysobacteraceae > Stenotrophomonas > Stenotrophomonas sp. STEN038. The sequence goes on along the minus strand of NZ_JBRRDW010000003.1, from coordinate 5,119 downwards.
CTGCTGCAGGGCGCGCGTACACTGGAAGAGCTGCTGTACAGCGACGATTTCTACGCCTTCGCCGCCGCCAATCCGGGCTTCCGCTACCTGCCCTGCCTGTCGCGCGAGCTGCCGGAAAACCCGCACGCCGACGTCCGCAAGGGCTATGTGCAGCAGCAGTTGGCCGAGATCGCGCCGGACCCGGCCCGCGATATCGCCTACCTGTGCGGCAACCCGGACATGGTCGATACCTGCGTGGAAGCGCTGAAGGAAGCCGGTCTGCCGATGCCGCAGATCCGCCGCGAGAAGTACGTCAGCAGCAAGTGATGGTTGGCGGCTACCGGTCCGCCACCGCAATTGTTGATCCGGCTTGTCTGGCCGCTGGTTTGATGTTGATCCATGTGAAGGCGCGATCCTTGTGGTCGCGCCTTTGTTCGTCATGGGCGCTGCTTTGACCGACTGGCCTGTGCAACCGGTCGCCGGCTGGCTTGCTTGTCTGTAAAGGTCGCTTGACAGCCGGACCCGGCTGACTTCAGGATGTGTCAAGCGTGCTTTACAGGAGTTGGCCATGCGTCATTGCAGGTTTCTTGTTTGTTTCGCGGCGACGGACTCCGTTGCCCGCCGGTGTGCTGTTGTATCGTCCGGCTCGCGGCAGCAGCTGCAAGGGGCCGGTCGATGAGCCGCAACCTCTGGACGGTCGGCATGCTGATTGCCGCCGCTGCATTCACCTTGGTCGCATGCGCGCTGCTGCTCTGGCAGCCGATGGGCGCACAGCCGCGGTTCTCCGGCATCCTGTTTGGTATCGCCCTGGGCCTGGCAATCGCGGCACTGCTGCGCCGGCTGATGCCCGATGGCTGCGATGCCGCCCCGGCCAAGCTGCGCAAGCGCTATACCCGCGAGGTGATGCTGGCGATGGGCGGCTATGTGGTCCTGCTGGTGCTGTCGATCCTGCTGCTCAAGCGGGTCGAGGACGGCCTGCTGCGCGCGTTGATCGCCTTGCTGCCGGTGCCGCCGATGATGCTGGTGCTGCGGGCGATGATCCGCTACATCCGTGATGTGGATGAGCTGCAGCAGCGCATTGAGCTGGAAGCGGTGAGCTTCGCTACTGCGTTCATTTCGCTGGTATACCTGACAGGGGGCTTTCTGCAGTCGGCCAAGGTCATCGATGTACCGTCCAACGTGGCGATGATCTGGGTGTTTCCCTTGGTGTGCCTGTCGTACGGGCTGGCCAAGGGTGTTGTCGCGCGGCGTTACCACTGAGCCGCGACGATGGATAACCGATTGCGCGAGCTGCGCGAGGCCAGGGGCTGGTCGCAAGGCGAATTGGCCGAGCAGCTGGAGGTATCCCGGCAGACCATCAATGCGTTGGAGACCGGAAAGTACGATCCCAGCCTGCCGCTGGCCTTCCGCATCGCCCGTTTGTATGAAAGCCGGATCGAAGAAATTTTCTTTCCTGATGTCACATAGCTGCCGCGCCCGCGTCTGGATGCAGGTAGACCCGTTTTTCTTCAACCGTGAGGGGCTGTTCCGATGATGTCCCGTAAGACCCAAACCATCCTCGCCTTGGCTGTGATCGCCGGCATCGTCGGTTACCGCCTGGTGCGGTCAACCGATACGCCTGCAGCGGACGCCGCCGGGGCTGCTGTCGCAACGGCCAGCGCGGTCAAGCCACAAACGCTTGGCAGCTTGAACTTCCAACCCTGCAGCCTGAGCTCGAGCGGCAGCCGCGACAGCCTGGAAGCACAGTGCACCACGCTGGAAGTGCCCGAAGACCGGGCAAACCCGCAGGGCCGCAAGATCGCCTTGAACATCGCCTGGGTTGCCCCGGAGAAGGAAAGCGACCTGCAGCCGGATCCGGTGTTCTTCCTCGCCGGTGGTCCGGGCCAGGCCGCGGTCGCTACCTATCCGCAGGTGGATGCTGCATTTGCCGAGGTGCGCAAGCACCGTAACGTGATCCTGGTCGACCAGCGCGGTACCGGCAAATCCAACCTGCTGGCCTGCGATACGCCGGACGATGCCGATTTCACAACCGCGTCGATGCAGGCCGCCGCACAGGGCTGCGCAACCGAGCTGGCAAAGAAGGCCGACCTGCGCTTCTACACCACCACCGAGGCGGTGGCGGATCTGGATGCGGTGCGCCAGGCTATCGGCGCGACCCAGATCAACCTGGTCGGTGTCAGCTATGGCACCCGTGTGGCCCAGCAGTACGCCATGCGCCATCCACAGGCCACCCGCAGCATCGTGCTCGACTCGGTGGTGCCGAACAGCCTGCAGCTGGGCAACATCTTCGCGCGCAACCTGGATGATGCACTGGCGCTGCAGTTCGCCCAATGCACCAAGACCGCCTCGTGCAAGGACAAGCTGGGTGATCCACGTGCCGAGCTGGACACGCTGCTGGCCAAGCTGCGCGCGCAGCCGGTGACGGTGCAGTACCGCGACGCCAGCACCGGCGAACAGCAGCAAGGCGAGCTGCGTGCCGAAACCGTTGCCGGCCTGGTGCGCATGTACGCCTACATGCCGGCAGCCGGTGCGTTGCTGCCCAAGCTCATCCACGAAGCCAATGGCGGCCGCTACGACAACCTGATGGCACTGACGCAGATGCTGCAAGGCGAGATGAAGGACGCCATGGCGATGGGCATGCAGCTGTCGGTGGTGTGCAGCGAAGACAATGAAAGCATGGTCGCCAACAGCGCCGACGAGAACACCGTGCTCGGCAACCAGATGGCCGAAGCCATGGGCGCGATGTGTGCCAGCTGGCCCAAGGGCACGGCACCGGCTGACTTCCACAAGCCGCTGGCCGGCAAGGTGCCGACGCTGGTGCTGGAAGGCGAGTTCGATCCGGTGACGCCGCCGCGCTATGGCGAAGAAGTGGTCAAGCATCTGGATAACGCGCGCCTGTTCGTGCTGCGTGGCCAGGGCCACAACGTCATCGGCGCTGGCTGCATGCCCAAGCTGTTCGCGCAGTTCATCGAAAAGACCGACCCGAAGGCGCTCGACGGCGCCTGCCTGGAAAAACTCAACTACGTGCCGCCGTTCACCAGCTTCAATGGCTGGGAACCGTGACATCACCGCATGACTGAGGAATTGCTTCCATGATCGTTGCAGAACGACTCCGCAAGACCTTCCCCGGCAGGGGCAAGGACAAGACGCCGGTGATTGCAGTGGATGACGTCGGCTTCACCGCCCACGACGGCCAGATCACCGGTCTGCTCGGCCCCAACGGCGCCGGCAAGACCACCACGCTGCGCATGCTGTACACGCTGATGACGCCGGAAAGCGGCCGCGTGCTGGTCGATGGCATCGATGCCGCCGTCGATCCCAATGCGGTACGCCGCAGCCTCGGCGTATTGCCGGATGCGCGTGGCGTGTACAAGCGCCTGACCGCCCGCGAGAACATCGACTACTTCGGTGAACTGCATGGCATGAGTTCGGCCGCCATCGTCGAGCGCACCGCGCGCCTGGCCAAGGCGCTGCAGATGGAGGATTTCCTCGATCGTGCCACCGAAGGTTTCAGCCAGGGCCAGCGCACCAAGACCGCAATCGCCCGCGCGCTGATCCACGACCCGCGCAACGTCATCCTCGACGAGCCGACCAACGGCCTGGACGTGATGACCACCCGTGGCCTGCGTGGCTTCCTCAAGGAACTGCGCGAGGAAGGCCGCTGCGTGATCTTCTCCAGCCACATCATGCAGGAGGTCGCCGCGCTGTGTGACCGCATCGTGATCGTCGCGCAGGGCAGGGTGGTTGCCCAGGGCACGCCGGATGAGCTGCGCGAGCAGGCCCATGAGAGCAACCTGGAAGACGCGTTCGTGAAACTGATCGGCAGCGAGGAGGGCCTGCACGCATGAGCCAGACTGGATATTTCCGCGCCATCTTCACGGTGATGCGCAAGGAGCTGCGCGACTTCGCCCGCGACCGCCGCACCTTCCTGCTTACCTTGCTGACCGCGCCGCTGCTGTACCCGCTGCTGTTCCTGGGCATGAACAAGCTCACCAACCTGCGCGCCGAGACGCAGTTGGAAAAGGACTTGAGCATCCCGGTGGTGGGCATCGCCCGCGCCCCGAACCTGGTTGCCTTCCTGGCCAGTCGCGGCATCAATGCCACCGAGGCGCCGGCTGACTACGAAGCACTGATCCGCAGCCAGCGCGAAGATCTGGCCTTGGTGATCGACGAGAACTTCGCTGCCGATTGGCAGGCCGGCAAGCCGGCCAAGGTGGAGATCGTTGCTGATACCACCCGCCGTACCGGCGACGTGCAGATCGCAAGGGTGCGCAGTGTGCTGACTGCTTACGGCCAATCGGTGGGCGCATTGCGCTTGTTGGCACGTGGCGTCAATCCGATGGTGGCCGCGCCGGTCAATGTCGGCACCCGCGATCTGGCCACGGCCGAGGCCAAGCGCGGCATCTTCCTGTCGGTGGTGCTGCCTTTGGTGCTGATGTTGTTCGCCTTCATCGGCGGCTCGCATCTGGCGATGGATACCACCGCCGGTGAGCGTGAGCGGCAATCGTTGGAGCCCTTGCTGGCCACGCCGGCAGCACGCGGCGCGCTGGTCAGCGGCAAGATGCTGGCGGCGGTGTTGTTGGGTCTGGCGTCGATGCTGCTGATCCTGATCTCGTTCAAGATCAGTGCCAGCATTGGTGGTGGCGCGGCGCGTTCGCTGGACGTGAGCTTCGCGGCGATGGGCAAGCTGCTGGTGATCCTGCTGCCGCTGGTGTTGATCGGCACCGCCCTGCTGACGTGCCTGTCGGCCAGCTCCAAGAGCATGAAGGAAGCACAGAGCCACATGGTCTGGCTGATGTTGCTGCCGATGCTGCCGGGTTACGCACTGATGGCGTATCCGCTGAAGGACACCCAGCTGTGGCAGTACGCGGTGCCGTTCCTGTCGCAGAACCAGATGCTGGTGAAAGTGACCCGCGGCGAGATGCCTTCGGCCACGCAATGGGCTGTGTACCTGGGCGCTTCGGTGCTGCTGGCAGTGCTGTTGTGGGCGGTAGCCGTGTGGCGTTACCGCCAGGAGCGCCTGGCGATCTCCGGCTGAGCTCCCCCTGTAGTGGGGGGGGGGGGGGGGGGGGGCGGGGGGGGGGGGCCGGGGGGGCGGCGCGCGGGGGGGCGGGCGCCGCCGCAGCCCGCCCCCCGCCGC